>JALVWZ010000078.1 GCA_027023115.1 Thermaceae bacterium | reverse complement strand
TCTAGCAGCTTCTCGGCTTCTTCGGGGCTTATCTTGCCCTCTTCCAGCAGCCTGGCTATCTTCTCGTACTCATCCATGCCGCACCCCCAGCAAACGCGGCTTGGGGATGCAAATGCACCACCGCCGCCGCAGGGTTCGTACTTCGCCAGCGCCGCAAAGGCGGGACCGCCGGGCCTGCTCCGCTTCGGCGCGGAGCCGCTCGACCCGCTCGAGTAACAGCCTCTGCTCCTGCCAGGGACCAATCATAGCCGCCTCCTTGGCTACGATTGTAAACCTTCGTTTTATTATTTGTCAAGACCGCATTTACATATGTCAAACTGGGTGCCGCCCACCCCAGAGAGGCGCGATGAAGAACGCAAAGACCAGCGCCAGATAGGCTGCCCGCCAGAGGCCCGCCCGCAGCCGCGGCGAAGCATGGCGCTCCAGCAGGACCAGCGTTAACAGCACCCAGGTGGCCAACGTGGCCACCTCCTTCACGTCCCAGGCCAGCGGCCGCCCCCAAAGGCGCCAGGCCCAGGCCATGCCGGTGAGCAGCCCCAGGGTGTACAGGGCGTAACCGACGCGCAGGTAGGGCTCCTCGAGCCGCGCCAGACCCATCAGCGGAGCCGAGTTGGTCGCCTTCCAGGGAGCTTTCTTGAGGCGGCGGTGTTGCGCGTGGGCCGACTCGAACGCCAGGAAGGCCACCGTCAGGCTAATGTACGCCAGCACCAGGATGCCGGCGTGGAAGACGATCAGCGTCCACGGCAGGGGGCCGCTGCTGGCGCCTACGAAGCGCAAGGAGAGCAGCGAAATGAAAAGGGCGGTGGCGTAGGCGTAGCGCACCCAGTTGCGCCAGCGCGGCCGGGAGGCGTAACCGCGGGCCACGCCCACCAAACCGATCACGAATAACATAGCGGCCTCAAAAGACGAACCGAGTATTTGCCCGCTACTATAGCCATGCCAAATGGCAGCCGCGAAGAACGCCGCCAGCGACCAGCCGGCTTGCTTTTCGTCCCAAACCAGTGCCGCCAGCAGCACCAGCGCCCCCAGCGCCACCAAAATCGTGACCATTCAACCCTCCAGGTAGCGCTCGAGCGCCGGCCCCAGCTCGGGGTCCTTGGCCATCTTGATCAGCGGGTGCGCCGCCTTGCCCGCCATTCGATGAACCAGCCGTTGCAAAGACTCCTCTTCGTCCAGCGATCCGTTCAGGTTCTTTTCCAGCTCGCTACGGATGGTCTGCTCTACCCAGGCCCGCAACCTGCGGATGCGGTCCGCCGCCAGATGACCGGCGTACCACTCGAGCCAGCCGGCCAGCTCGTTTTCGATTATCTCCTCCACCCGCGGCAACTCTCCGGCCCGCGCCGCGCGGTTGTGAGCCACCACCTCTTCCAGGTCGTCGAGGTTGTAAAGGTAAGCCCCCGCCAGCTCGCCTACCTGCGGATCGACGTTGCGCGGTAGGGCGATGTCGATCAGAAAAATCGGCTTGTCGCGGCGCCTGAGCACCTCGCGCACGCGCTCGTAGCGGACTATGTATAACGGCGCCGCAGCCGAGGCGACCACTATGTCGGCCTCCGCCAGCGCTGCGGCGACGTGGTCCATACCGTAGGCGCGGCCGCCGTATTTGCGAGCCAGCTTTTCGGCGTTGGCCAGCGTGCGGTTGAGCACCAGCACCTCGCGCGCGCCGTAGTGGACCAGGTGCTCCAGCACCCGCTCCGCCATCTCCCCCGCTCCCAGGACCAACGCCCGCAACCCGCCCAGGTCGCCAAAGACCGAGCGGGCCAGGTCAACCGCCGCGTAGGCCACGCTCACCGCGCCGCGCCCGACGCCGGTCTCGGCGCGGGCGCGCTTGCCGGCGGCAATCGCCGTTTGAAAGGCCTGCTCGCTGACGGGGCCGGTAACGCCGGCGCGCCGCGCCGCAAAGAGCCCCTCGCGCACCTGCCCGAGAATCTGCGCCTCGCCCACCACCAGGCTGTCGAGGCCGGCGGCCACCCGGAAGAGGTGGCGCAGGGCGGCCAGGCCCTGGTGATGATAGGTGTAATCGACGTAGTTACCAAGGTGATCGCGGTAGATGGCCAGCGGTTCGCGCCGCGGCTGCACCAGGTAGAGCTCGGTGCGGTTGCAGGTCGAGACGACCACCGCCTCCTCCGCCTCGCGCCGCAGTTCTTCCAGTAGCAAACGCAAACGCTCCCCGGAAACCGCCACGCACTCGCGGATTCCGATGGGCGCCGTCTTGTGATTTATACCAACTACCGTGAACGGCGGTTCCATACCTCTAGCGCAGTTTACCGCAAATTCCTCCTAGATAGAGCCCAGACGCGCGAAAACGTCGCGGATGATCTGCGACCAGCCCTCCACGCCCGGCCTCTCGGGAAACCAGACGTGCTCGAACCCGGCCTCCAGCGCCGCCTGGGCGCTCACCCGGCCAATCGCCGCCACCGGCGGCCGCGCCCGGCTGGACTCCACCCAAGCCCGCACCGCCGAAGGCGAGGCCAGCGCCGCCACTCCCGCGCCGTCCAGCAGAGCCCGCTCCGCGTCGCTCAAACGACGCGACAGGGTCAGGTATACGTCTTCGCGCACCACCACGAACCCTCGCTCGCTGAGGGTCTCTTGTAGGCCTGTACCAGCGAGCTGCGAGGTGGGCCAGAGCACCCGCCCGCCACCGCCGAGGTCGGCCGCCAGGTAGGAACCGTAGGCCTGCGGAGAGGTATAAGCCACCGCCAGGCCGCCGCCCGCCAGTGTCCGCGCCGTCCCCTTGCCTATGGCCGCCACCCGCAGGTCGGGGCGGCCGGCTTGGTCCCAGGCCTCGAGCAGGAAGCGCGCCGCCGTCGGCGAGGTGACCACCACCCAGTCCCAGGCCTCGCCCAAACGCTCGGGCAGCTTGGCGAAGGACGGCCCGGGAGCGTGCTCGAGCAGGGGCACGCTCTCATGCGGCACGCCCGCCTCGTCGAGCCTCTTGCGGAGGGAGGCGTCCTTGACCTCGCCCCGGGTCAGCAACACGTAGGCCATCCCCTCCATCCTACCCGCTGCGCTAGAATGAAGCCCCAATGCGCCATCTATACGTCCACGTCCCCTTCTGCCCCACCATCTGCCCGTACTGCGACTTTCACGTGGTCAGGCGGGGCAAGGGTCTGGTAGAGAGCTACCTGGATCGCCTCGAGCGCGAAGCCGCGGAGCTCCACGAAAAATACCCCGGGCCGCTGGAGACGCTATATATCGGTGGCGGCACCCCCAGCTACCTGCGCGACGCGGAGCTGGAAAGACTATTTGCGATTCTTCCCTGGCGCTTGGCGGCAAGGGCCGAAGTGACCCTCGAGGTCAACCCCGGCACCGTCAACCACGCCCGCCTGGAGCGCATTCGCGACCTGGGCGTTAATCGGGTCTCACTGGGCGTGCAGAGCTTCGACGACCGCCTGCTGCGCTTTCTAGGCCGCCGGCACAGCGCCGCCGTCGCCTTCCGCACCGTCAGCGAGGCACTGGAGCTGGGGTTTTCGGTCTCGCTCGACCTGATCCTCGGTCTGCCCGACCAGGACGTTCACCGCGAGCTAAAAAACGCGCTGGCGCTCGGCGTGAGCCACGTTTCCGCCTACACCCTGCAAATCGAGCCGGGCACGCCCTTCGCCATCGCCGGCCTGGAGCCCGACCCCGATCGCGAAGCCGAGCACTTCCAGGTCGCACGCGACGAGTTAGGCGACGCCGGGCTGGTTCGCTACGAGGTAAGCAACTACGCCCGCCCCGGCGCCGAGTCGCGCCATAACCTGGCTTACTGGCGCCTGCGGGAGTGGGGCGGGCTGGGCCCGTCCGCCGCCGCCCACCTGTTTGCCGACGCAGCGGGTATCGTCTCGCGCCGCTTCAGTAACCCGCCGCTGCCGCGCTGGCTGGCCGGCGAACCACCTCAGGTG
>JALVWZ010000077.1 GCA_027023115.1 Thermaceae bacterium | reverse complement strand
CCGCCCCCTGGCCTGGGTGGTGGGCTCGGAGGGCTCGGGGTTGCGGCGCTTGGTGCGCGACCGCTGCGACCAGCTGGTGCACATTCCCCTGGCGGGCAAGACCGCCAGCCTCAACGCGGCGGTGGCGGCGGGCATCGCCATCCACTGGGCCGCCGCGGCCCGGCGCGGGTAGGATGGGAGTATGGACGTAGTCAAGACTGCCGCGCGGTTGATCCGGGCCGAAAGCCCCTCCGGCGGCGAAGCGCCGGCAGCGCGGGTGCTAATCGAAGAGGCCGAGGCGCTCGGGTTTGCGCCCGAGCTGGACGAGGCCGGCAACGTCGAGTTCGCAATCGGCTCCGGTGAGCACGAGGTGTTGCTGACCGGTCACATGGACGTGGTGCCGGCCGGCGAGCCGGAAGAGTGGCCGCACCCGCCTTACGCCGGCGCGGTCGTAGATGGCGAGCTTTGGGGGCGCGGCGCGGTGGACATGAAGGGCGCGCTGGCGGCGATGCTGGCGGCCATGGAGCGGCTCGCGGCCGACCCGCCTCCGGGGCGGGTGCGCTTTTTGGCGGTGGTCCAGGAGGAGGTGGGCGGCCTCGGCAGCCGCTTCGCCTCCGAGCGCTTGCAAGCCGATGCGGCCCTGTTGGGCGAACCGTCCTCGCTGCGTTTGATGCGCGGCCATCGCGGCCGTCTGGAAATCTGGGCCGACTACGAAGGCCGCCTGGCGCATGCCGCCAGACCCGAGCTGGGTATTAACCCGCTGCCCGAGCTGGGCCGCTTTCTGGCGGCGCTCGAGGGCTTCGAGACCGCCGCCCACCCCGACCTGGGCCCGGCCACCTGCACGCCCACCTACGTAGCCAGCCGGCCGCAGGCCACCAACGTGGTGCCGGGTCTGGCGCAGGTGTGCATAGACTATCGCTTCGTTCCCGGCGAAGACCCGGAGGCAATCGTAGAGCGGATGCGCCTGATTGCCGGCGACGCTTCGGTGTACGTTCCCGAAAGCCAGCGTCAGAGCGGTGACGTAAAGATGAAGTACCCGATGATCTTCCCCCCATACCTGGTGGAGGCCGGCCATCCGCTGGTGCGGGCGGCGCTGGGGGCGCTGGGGCAGGAAGAGGCCGGTTTGTGGTGGTTCACCACCGACGCTCCCTATCTGGCCAGCGGCGGCGCGGTGGTGCTGGGCCTGGGACCGGGCGACCCGGCGCTGGCGCATACCACCCGCGAGCGAGTGGCCATTAGCGAGCTGGCGGCGGCGGTGGAAGCCTACGAGAAGGTAACGCGCAAGCTCCTGGAGGTGCTCGGTGGAAGCTGAACGCAAGCGCTTTGGCGGTGAGGTATACGCCTTGCTGACCTTTGCCGAGCGCCCCATCGTGGAGGGGTTCATGGCCGAGCTGCGGCAGCAGGGGATTGCCGCCCGGCTCGAGCGGCCGGTATGGGAGCTGGACGGCATGTTGCCAACGCTCGCGGCCACCTCGCTCTGGGTTCCCGAGGCCGACTTGGAACGGGCACGGCAGATTTTGGGCCTGGAGGAGGAGTGACCCAGAGACACTACGCCGGCCACGACTACGAACTGATCCTGGAGTGCGAAGCGCCGCTGGCGCTGGGGCTGGTGGAGCGGCTGCGGGAAAAGGGCATAGCCGCGCGTATCTTCAGCCCCTACACCGACTTGGTCGGCATCGTCAACGAAGCGGTGGGAACCGTCGGCGTCTGGGTGCCGGTCGAGGCGGCTGAAGAGGCGCGGCGGCTCCTGGAGGTGGGAAATGGCAACGCTAGGCATTGACCTGGGCGGCACTAAGATTGCCCTGGGCGTTTTGGAAGGCGAAGAACTGGTCTACGAGTCGCGGGTGGCTACTCCCCGCGAAGGCGCCGAAGCGGTGTTGCAGGTTATGATCGCCGCCGCCCGCGAAGCGCTGGCCGAATCGCCCGCGCCGGTTCGGGCGATTGGCGTGGGCACGCCGGGTCCCATCGACTACGAGAGCGGCGTGGTCATCTTTGCTCCCAACATTCCCAACTTCGCCAACGTAGCTATAGTAGACGCCCTGCGGGAAGCACTGGGGCTGCCGGTTTTCATCGAGAACGACGCCAACGCCGCCGCTCTGGCCGAGCACCACCTGGGCGCGGCGCGGGGAGCGCGCCACTCCTTTTTCGTTACCGTCTCCACCGGCATTGGCGGCGGGTTGATAGTCAATAACCGCGTCTGGCGCGGCGCTTACGGCCAAGCCGGCGAGATTGGCCACGTGACCGTCCTGGCCGGAGGTCCGCTTTGCGGCTGCGGCAACCGCGGCTGTCTGGAGGCGGTGGCCAGCGGGCGCGCTTTAGCGCGCGACGCCGGCTACGCTTTCGCGCGCCCCCTCTCCACTCCCGAGCTCTTCGAACTATGGCGTGAGGGCGACGAAAAAGCGCGCGAGCTGGTCGAGGGTTCGGCCTCCTATCTGGGCCAGGCGCTGGCCGACGTGCAAAAGCTGTTCGACCCCCAGGTAATCGTCGTTGGCGGCGGCGTAGGGGTGGGGGGCGGGCCCGAGTACCTGGAACTAGTGCGGCGGTCCTACGCCCGCAACTTGCGTGGCTGGCGCAGCGCTCCCGTAAGACCGGCCGAGCTGCTCGAGCGCGCCGGCGTCATCGGCGCGGCGCTAGCGGCCGAGGCCGAAAGCAAGTCTTAGCCTGCGGCACGCCAAACAGCCGCTCTTCGATCTCGCTAGCTTCATGAAGGTCGCGGTTGATAACGTCTATACGCGCTAGCGCGCTACGGTGTTCCCACGAGCCACGAACCACAAGCCACGAGCCTGTTCTAAACCCCCACCCCGACCCTCCCCCAAGGGAGGGAGATTTTGTCCGATGCGGAACCGCAGGCCGCGCGCGTCGTGTAGGTTGCAAGCTGCAATCAACGAGTCACGGGACACGACTACGGGCCGCGAGCCACAGACTCGCACAGTACGAGTTGCGCACTATGAGCCGTCCCGTCACCTTTATCACGTACCACTCACTACGTACCACGAACCCGCAGGGCGGACACGCCGGTCCGCCCCTACGGCGAGATAACACGGACCACGAGTCATGAGCCGCAAACCACACCCACAGGCCACATGCTGCTTTTCACCGATTGCCCGGACGAGGCCGGCCAAGTTCCGGGGCCCATGCTGGAAGAGAAGTCGAAGTTTAGCTGTCGCTGGCGCGCAAACGAGGGAATGTAGGGGAGGGTTTAAAACCCTCCCCTACCGGTAAAGAGCCGGAAGCTGGGCATGGCGCTATTGCAGGCCGCAAGCCACGAGCCACAGGTCACCATCCCGTCACCATCACCACGCACCACGAACTACGTACCACCTACCCACAGGGCGGACACACGGGGTCCACCCCTACGACGGGATAAAACGCGCCACGAGCTACAAGTCACGAGCTTCTTCTGCCTCCCCCAGCGGGGGAGGTGGCCGCAGGCCGGAGGGGGGGTTGTTGAGCAGGAGGTAGGGAGTGGGATGTGCGAGGTAGGGGGTGGGGGCGTTGGAAACGGTGCGTAGTGGGCACCACGAGGTAAAGGACTAGAATCGGGTACGCCGTGCGTAACGGCGCGCCACTATGTTTTTGCGAGCCACTAGCTACAGGCTACGGGCTGACTTCTTCAAGACACGGGACGAGCTACGAACTTTCTCGATCCACAACTAGCTTCTTTATTGCCACCCCTCCGACCCGCCTATTGTTCCCCGCATAAATATCCATTACCATGGTCTGGAGCGCCGGGAGGCGCGGTTTACTATGCCGGCACGCAAAGACCTGAAAACGATCCTCATCATCGGCTCCGGGCCCATCACCATCGGCCAGGCGGCCGAGTTCGACTACTCGGGCACCCAGGCGGTCAAGGCGCTTAGGCGCGAGGGCTACCGGGTGGTGCTGGTCAACTCCAACCCGGCGACCATCATGACCGACCCGGC
>JALVWZ010000076.1 GCA_027023115.1 Thermaceae bacterium | reverse complement strand
GCGCCAGCTCCGCGTTGGGGCGGATGCCCACCGAAAGCAGCGCCAGCTCGGCGGGCACCTCGCCGGCGCTGGTGCGGACGGTTTGCAGACGGCCGTTGCCGCCAAATCCCTCCACCCGCACGCCGGTAAGCACCTCCACGCCGTGCTTTTGCAGCTCGGCCAGAACCAGCTCGCTCACCTCGGGGTCGGCCGCCGGCAAAACGCGGTCTTGTAGCTCGATGAGCGTCACCTGCTTGCCTTGAGCGCGGAAGGCCTCGGCTACCTCGAGGCCCACGTACCCGGCCCCGATTATCACGGTCCGCTCCACCCCGGCCAGCGCCTCGCGAATAGCAACGCCGTCTTCGGGCTGACGCAGAGTGTACACGCCCGGCAGGTCGGCTCCGTCCAACTCCGGCACGACCGGCCTGGCGCCGGTGCTGACCACCAGATAGTCGAAGGGCTGCCAGAACTCCCGCCCTTCGTCGAGGGCGGCCACCCTGACGCGCCGCCCTTCGTAGTCCACCTCCACCACCTCGTGGCGGACCAGCGCGGTCACCCCCTGCTTGGCGAACTTCTCGGGGGTTCGCGCCACTAGTCGTTCCACATCGTCTATCCAGCCGGCCAGGTAGTAGGGCAGGCCGCAGGCGCCGTAGGAAACGTAGTGCGACTTCTCAAAGGCAATGACTTCCAGGTTGGGGTTGGTACGCTTGGCTTTGGCCGCGGCGCTCATCCCCGCGGCCACGCCACCGATGACGACCAGTCGCTCACTCATACGAACCAGTTTACCGCCCGCCGGCTGGCGGTAGCGGTTGCGCTAGCATGAGACATGCGCCTCTACCTGGGCAGCGGCGGCTTCAGCTACCCCTACTGGAAGGGGGTCTTCTACCCGCCGCGGCTAAAGCCGCGCGATTACCTCTGGCACTACGCCCGCCACTATAGCGCCGTCGAGGTCAACGCCAGCTTCTATCACGTTCCCAGCGCCAAGACCTTCGCCGGCATGGTGGAACGCAGCGGCGGCCGGGTCGTGTTCGCGGTCAAGGTGCACCGCTCGGTAACCCATTCCCGCGACGCCGACGAACGGCTTTATGAACGCCTTTTCGCGGCGGTCGAACCACTGGCCGCGGCGGGCGTGCTGGGGCCTTTCGTGGCCCAGTTCCCCTACGGCTTCCGGCGCACCCCCCAAAACCGGCGCTACCTGCAGGAGGTGAGCCGCCGCTTTCAGGGGCGCGCCCTGGCGGTGGAGCTGCGCCACGAGAGCTGGGCGGTAGAGCCGGTCTGGCGCGCCTTTCGCGAAAGCGGCCTCATCTGGGTCAGCGCCGACTACCCGCCGCTGGCGGGCCTGCCTCAAAGCGGCTTGGTAACCACGGCCAGCGTCGCCTACCTGCGCTTCATGGGCCGCAACGCCGCGGCGTGGTGGCAGCCCGAAACCCGCGAAGACCGTTACGATTATCTTTACAGCGAAGCCGAGCTGGCCCCCTTCGCCCGCGCCCTCAAAGAGAAGGCCCCCGGCCTGAGCGCCGCCTGGGTAATCTTCCACAACACCCCCGGCGGCAAGGCCCTGGTCAACCTGCGCCAGTTCGCCGCCCTGATGGCGGACGCCGAGCGGGAAGAGCCACTCTCATAGGAACCACCGCCGCCTAACCTCTCCCATCTTGACGCTGGTATCATCGTATTCGGCATGAAGAGACTCGGGGTGGTTGGCGCGTTCCTGCTGCTGACGGCGCTGGCCAGCGGCGGCAAAGCGCCCCCGTACCACCCTCCCACCCAGGCGATTACCTTTAGCGCTCCCCTGCTTGGCGGCGGCGCTATCAGCTTGGCCGACTACCTGGGCCGCAAGCCGGTCGTCCTCAGTTTCTGGGCCAGCTGGCGGCGGCCCTGCAACGACGACGCCGACCTGCTCGAGCGCACCTACCAGCAGTACTCCGACCGCCTGGCCCTCATCGGCGTCAGCGTGCAGGATCCGCTCGAAAACGCCCTCGCCTTCGCGAGCCAGCACAACCTCACCTTTCCGGTGGCCCTCGACGGCAACGCCGAGGTCGCCTGGCTCTACCGGGTCACCAACCTGCCCACCACCTTCTTCATAGACGCCTCCGGCAAGATCGTAGCCATCCACCGCGGCCCGCTGCGGGCCGGTCAGCTGGAGCGCTATCTCGACCTGCTGCTCGCCCCCCGCGCCGAAAACGAAGCCCCCTAACCATGGACGCCGTATCGCTGGGACCGCTGGTGCTGGCCTACGACCGCCTGGTCGTTTTCGTGGGTCTGGGGCTGTTTCTGGCCGGAGCCGAGCTGGCCGCCCGGCGGCTGGCCGCGCCGCGCCTCTCCGCCGGAGCCTGGAACGCCGCGTTGGTGGGGGTGCTGGTCGCCCGGCTTGGCTACGTGGTCGCGCACTGGAACGTATACGCGAGCGATCCGCTGAGCGTCTTCTGGCTCTGGCAGGGCGGTTTTGCACCGCTTTGGGGTCTGCTCGGCGGCACGCTCTACGCGCTTTGGTTCTACCGCCGCCAGCCGCGGCTGCTGCGCGCCGCCCTCCTGCCGGCGGCGCTGGGCCTGGTGGCGGCGCTGGGGATGTGGTCGCTGCACGGCTCGGCTGCGGCCCGCAAGACCCTCCCCGCCGTGGAGCTGCGCACCCTCAGCGGCGCAACGGTCAACCTGGCCGATTTTGTCGGCAAGCCGCTGCTGGTCAACGCCTGGGCCACCTGGTGCCCGCCCTGTCGCCGCGAGCTGCCCATGCTGGCCCGCGCCGCCCGCGAGCATCCGGAGACTACCTTTGTGTTCGTCAACCTCAGCGAGCCGCCCCAGCGGGTGAAGTCCTACCTGCAAGAGCGCGGTCTCGATCTGGAAAACGCCCTGATAGACAGCGGCGGCCTGGCGCGGGCGCTGCCGCTGGTCGGCTACCCCACCACCTACGTCTTCGACGCCGGCGGCCGGCTGGTGGCCAGCAAGACCGGCGAGCTCAGCCGCGCCGCCCTCGAGGACATGCTGGCCAAGGCCCGCTAGAATGCGAGCGTGAAGCCGCTACGCGTTCTCTTCGTCTGCCTGGGCAACATCTGCCGCAGCCCCCTCGCCGAGGGCGCCGCTCGCAAGCTGGCTGGCGAGCGCGGTCTGCAAGAGCGTTTTTACTTCGACTCAGCAGCCACCTCCGCCTATCACGTCGGCGAAAGTTACGACCCGCGCGTGCGGGCGGTGCTGGCCGAACACGGCGCCCTCTTCGACCACGCCGTGCGCCAGGTGAGCCGGAGGGATTTCCTGGAGTTCGATTGGATCCTGGGCATGGACCAGGAAAACCTGCGCGAGCTGGCCCGTCTGGCCCCCTCCAGCTCCCGGGCTACCCTGGCGCTGGTGAGCGAACCCTGGGGCGACGGAGAGGTTACCGACCCCTACTATCAAGAAGAATGGGCCTGCGAACAGACCTACCTGGAGCTCAGCGACTTGACGGACCGCTGGCTTACGCGCTGGCAGGAGGAGGCTTGAACCCCCGGGATCTGCTGCGTCGCGCCGGGCTTGCAGCGGCGGATGCGCCCCAGCCCCTCAGCGGCGGCGACATGGGGCGCGTCTGGCGAGTGGGAGATTACGTGGTCAAGAGCCACCCCAGCCCGCCCGCCGGCATGTTCGCGGCGGAAAAGCGCGGCCTGGAGGAGCTGGCCGCCCGGGGTGCGCGCACGCCGCAGGTCTACTGGGTGGGCGCGGAGGGAATTGTCCTCGAGTACCTCCCACCGGGTCCCGCCGACTGGCCCGGTCTGGCCGAGATGCTGGCGCGGCTGCACTCGAGCCCGAGCGAACACTACGGCGGCTCCGAGCCCACTTTCATCGGCAGCCTGCCACTAGAATCTGGGAGCGACCATAGCTGGCCGCGCTTCTGGCGCGAAAAGCGCCTCTTGCCCCTTTTGACCCTCACCGCCCCGCAACTGGGGCCGCTGGCCGCGCGGGT
>JALVWZ010000075.1 GCA_027023115.1 Thermaceae bacterium | reverse complement strand
CTGGAAACGTACGACCAATACCACGTCCCCCGCGCCATCGCCGGCGACGCGGGCAAGTTCCTCAAAGAAGGCATAACCCTCATCGGCGACGTCTACAAGGGCCGCGTCATCAAGATTACGCCGCCGACGGTGGTCGAGCTGGAGGTGGTGGAAGCGCCGCCAGGCATAAAAGGCGATACCGCCTCGGGCGGCTCCAAGCCCGCCACTTTGGAAACCGGCGCGGTGGTCAACGTGCCGCTATTCATCGAGGCCGGCGAGGTCATCAAGATAGACACCCGTACCGGCGCTTACGCCGGCCGGGCCTGAAGGGAGGCGGCCGTGAACATCAGGGAGATCAAGGCCATTTTGCAGGCCATGGTGGCCACCGATACCGACGAGCTGACCCTCGAGACCCCCGAATACAAGCTAAGCGTGCGCCGGCAGGCGCCTTTGCCGGTGCAGCAGGTGGTGCAGGCGGCGCCGGTGCAACCCGCCGCCCAGCCGGTTGCCGCCGCCGAAACGGCCGCGCCGGCCGCAGCGGCGGAGCCAGAGCAGGAGCAGGCCGCCAGCAACGACTGCCCCGGTTGCGTGGAGATTACCGCGCCCATAGTCGGCACCTTCTACCGCAAGCCGGCCCCCGACGCCGAGCCCTTCGTCAAGGTTGGCGACCGGGTGGAAAAGGGGCAGGTGGTCTGCATCATCGAGGCCATGAAACTCTTCAACGAGATCGAGTCGGAGGTCGCGGGCATTATCCGCAAGGTCCTCGTCGAAGACGGCGAGCCGGTCGAGTACGGCCAGCCGCTCTTCTTGGTGGAGCCGGCCTAGGGTATGTTCAAGAAAGTTCTCATCGCCAACCGCGGCGAGATTGCCTTGCGCATCCTCCGCGCCGCCCGTGAGCTGGGGGTGCGCGTCGTCGTTGCCCACTCCAAGGCCGACGCCGACAGCCTGCCGGTGCTCCTCGCCGACGAGGCCATCTGCATTGGTCCCGCTAGCCCGGCGGCCAGCTACCTGAACATTCCCAACATCCTTTCGGCGGCTATAATCAGCGGCGCCGACGCCATCCACCCCGGTTACGGCTTCCTGGCCGAGAACGCCCAGTTCGCCGAGATGATCGCCGAGCACGGCATTACCTTTATTGGCCCTACGCCCGAGAACATGCGCATGCTGGGCGACAAGGCCACCGCCCGGCGCATCGCCCGCGAGGCGGGAGTGCCGGTGGTGCCGGGGACCGATGCCCTCGAGAGCCCCGCGGAGGCGCTGGCGGCCGCCGAGGAGATCGGCTATCCGGTGATCCTCAAGGCCTCGGCCGGCGGCGGCGGGCGCGGCATGCGCCTGGTGCACGGCCCCGAAGACCTGGAAAACGCCGTCATGCAGGCTCAGGAAGAGGCCAAGGCGGCCTTCGGCAACCCCGAGATCTACCTCGAGAAATACATCGAAGAGCCGAAGCACGTCGAGGTCCAGGTGCTGGGCGACGGCGAGCGGGTGGTCCACCTCTGGGAACGCGACTGCTCCATTCAGCGCCGTCACCAGAAGCTCCTGGAAGAAGCGCCCTCGATTCTCGCCGACGAGGTGAGGCGGGGCCTGACCGCGGCGGCGGTCAAGCTGGCCGCGCACATCGGTTATCGCTCGGCGGGGACGCTGGAGTTCTTGGTGGACCGCGACGGCAACTATTACTTCATCGAGATGAACACCCGCATCCAGGTCGAACATCCGGTGACCGAGCTGATAACCGGTGTGGACCTGGTGGCCGAGCAGTTCCGTATCGCCGCCGGCGAGGGGTTGCGACTGCGTCAGGAAGAGATCGAGTCGCGGGGGCACGCCATCGAGGTGCGGGTCAACGCCGAAGACCCCGAGCACGATTTCCGCCCTTCCATCGGCAAGGTCGAGACCGTACTCTGGCCCGGCGGCACCGGCGTGCGGGTGGACTCACACGTTTACGCCGGCTACGAGATCCCCAGCCACTACGACTCCCTGATCGCCAAGATAATAGTCTGGGCCGAGGACCGCCCGGCGGCCATCCGCCGCATGAAGCGGGCCTTGGGGGAGACGGTTATAGACGGTCCGGGCCTGAAAACGACCATTCCCTTCCACAAGAAGGTGCTCGAGAACGCCTTCTTCCGGCGCGGCGCGATCTACACCAACTTCATCGCCCGGCGGATGTCGGAGTAGCGCGACTGCGGTAAGGTAAAACCATGGTTGAATACGACCTCAGCGATCCGGCAATAATCGAGACAATCACCCTGACCCTCGAGGGGGTCGAAGGTGTGCGCCTGACCAGCGGCGGCGTTCGCAGCGTGGGCGAGGTTCTCTCGGGGCGGCGCAACCGCCCGGTTCGGATAACCCGCGAAAACGGCAGGATCCGCGTCGAACTGCAGCTGGTGGCCCGCTACGGCGAACCTCTGCACGCTCTGGCCGAGTCGGTGCAGCGCAGCGTCCACGACGTGTTGACGGCCACCACCGGCCTGAAGGTAGAAGCGGTAGACGTCATCTTCGTAGACGTGGTCGCCGAGGGGGAAGATGCGGCGTAGGGCGCGCGAGCTGGCTTTCAAGGCCCTCTTCGAGCACGCCCAGGGCGGCGTGCCTCTGGCCGAAGCCTGGCAACACGCCCTGGCCGCCGAGGAGCCGCCCCTAGACGAGGAGGGCGTGGAGTTTGCGGATCGTCTGGTGTTCGGCTACGAGAAACACGCCAAGGAGGTGGACGGCGTGCTCGCCGAGACGGTCGAGGGCTGGGACTTCAACCAGATGTCCAAGACCGACCTGGCGGTCTTGCGTCTGGCGACCTACGAGATGCTCTACGAAGACACCCCGTTTGCCCCCCTGATCGAAGTAGCGGTGCGTATCGCCGGGAAGTACGGCGGCGAAGACTCGGGTAAGTTCGTCAACGGCGTGCTGGCGCGGCTCAAGAAGCGGATCGACTCCGGCGAGCTGGCGGCGGCGCCCAAGAAGGACTAGTCATGGAGGCGGTATGCCTTTGAAGATGCGAGGACACGCGGTGGCGAGCTCCGTCTACGACGAGCTGCGCCAGGTTCTAGACACCCTGCCGTACACGCCGGCGCTGCGGGTGGTGCGTTTGGGCGACGACCCGGCTTCGGTTTCGTACACCCGCCTCAAGAACAAGCGGGCCCGCGAACTGGGCCTGGACAGCCAGGTGATCGCCCTGCCGCTCGAGACCAGCGAGGCGGAACTGCTGGAGCTGATCGAAGAGCTCAACCGTGACGAGTTGGTGGACGGCATTCTGGTGCAGCTGCCGCTACCCGGGCACGTCAGCGAGAGCCGGGTAATCGAAGCCATCGCCCCGGCCAAGGACGTGGACGGCTTTCACCCCTACAACGTAGGTCGTCTCTGGGCGGGGGAAGATACTCTCGAGCCCTGCACCCCGGCGGGCATAATCCGCATGCTCGACCACTACCAGATCGAACTGGAAGGCAAGGAAGCGGTAATAGTCGGCCGCAGCAACATCGTAGGCAAGCCGCTGGCGGCATTACTACTGCGGCGCAACGCCACCGTGACGGTGGCCCACTCGCGTACCCGCGACCTGGCGGAGGTGACCCGCCGCGCCGAAGTGCTGGTGGCAGCGGTGGGGAAGCCGCGTTTCATCGGCGCTGGGATGGTGCGGCCGGGAGCGGTCTTGGTGGACGTGGGCATCAGCCGCGTCGACGACAAGCTGGTGGGCGACATTGACCCGGCGGCGCACGAGCTCAGCACGGCCTACACGCCGGTTCCCGGCGGCGTCGGCCCGATGACGGTGGCCATGTTACTGGCCAACACGGTAAAGGCGGCGAGGCTCAGGCGCGGATGAACGACCTGCTCGAGAACCGCATTCTCTGGGCGGCGCTGGCGGCCAACCTTAGCGCCCAGCTGATCAAGCTGGTCGTTTACTACCTGCTCGAGCGGCGTTGGACGTGGGACCGCCTGCTCGAGTCGGGCGGTATGCCCAGCAGCCACTCGGCGATGGTTACCGGTCTGGCGACCGCGGTCGGCTTGGTGGAAGGCTGGGGGAGCAGTGCTTTCGCGATTGCGCTGGTGTTCGCCCTGATCGTCATGTACGACGCCACCGGCATCCGCCGGGCGGCAGGTCAGCAGGCCGAGCTGCTCAACGACCTGGTGGAGGAGCTGCGCACGGTTCTCCACGAGGGTTTCAAGCCCAGACCGCTGAAGGAGCTGTTGGGCCACACCTATCTGGAGGTGGCGGCCGGGGCTACGCTGGGGTTCTTCGTCTCCTGGTGGTTGACCGTCAACTGGTCGCGTTTCTTCGGCGGCTAGCGCGGGCGAGATGTCCCGCCGCCGTCTGATAATATTGAACCGAGTATAAGCTCAGGGGGTAGGCATGCTGACGATATGGGAAAAGATCCTCTTCATCCTGGCGCTCGCGGCCTCGGCATACTTCGGCGGCATCGGCTTTTATAACATCTATCGGGCCGTCGTCCGCGGCAAGCCGGCTCCGGGCCGGCTGGACCGCCTGCCCGAGCGCATAGGCCGCGCCTTGTGGCTCTTTATCACGCAGCAGACGGTATTCAAGCAGCGGCCGCTGGTGTCCACGCTGCACGCCATGACCTTCTACGGTTTCATGTACTACCTGGCCGTGAACCTGGTGGACGTGCTCGAGGGCATGTTCGGCCTACACGCGCGCGGCGGCTGGTGGAACCCTTACAACATCCTCGCCGACCTGCTCACCGCTTCGGTGCTGATCGGCATCATCGGCCTGATGATCCGCCGTTTCGTACTGCCCGCGCCCGAGTTCACCTTCAACCCGCGGGTCAAACTGCACGAAAAGGTGGCCGCCGGAATCCCGCGCGACTCGGCCATCGTCGGCGCCTTCATCATCTTCCACGTCGGCTCGCGCCTGCTTTCCAAGGCCGCCCAGCTAGCGCACGAAGGTCCCGACCCCTACCAGCCGGTGGCCTCGGCAGTCAGCCACCTCTTCGCCGGCATGAGCGAGGGCGGCCAGATAGTGATGGAGCACGTTTTCTGGTGGTTCGCCCTTGGCTCCATCCTGGCCTTCATTCCCTACTTCCCGCGCAGCAAGCACATTCACTTGATGATCTCGGCTTTCAAGCTCACCTTCCGCGCCGATAAGCCGGGGGTGCTCGACCCGATCGACTTCGAAGACGAGTCGGCCGAGTCGTTCGGCGTCGCCAAGCTGGAAGACTTTTCCTGGCCCCGCTTGATAGACCCCTACGCCTGCATCATGTGCAACCGTTGCGCCGAGGTATGCCCGGCCAACGTCACCGGCAAGTCGCTCAACCCGGCGGCCCTGATCATCAATGAACGTTACGAGTTCAACGACATCTTGCCCAGCTTCGCCGCCGGCGAGCCCAGCCCCCGGCCGTTGCTCGAGTTCGCCCTCGACGAGGACGCGCTATGGTCGTGCACCACCTGCATGGCCTGCGTCGAGACCTGCCCCGTCGGCAACGAGCAGATGCTGCACCTGGTGGACATCCGCCGCGAGCGGGTGCTCATGGAGGGCAGCTTCCCCGCCGAGCTGCAGACCGCCTTCCGCGGCATGGAGCGCGCCGGCAATCCCTGGGGCATCGGCCAGGAAAAACGCCTCGACTGGGCCAAAGACCTCGATTTCGAAGTGCCCACTACCGCCGAGAACCCGCACCCCGAGGTGCTCTACTGGGTTGGCTGCGCCGCCAGCTACGACCCGCGCGCGCAAAAGATCGCCCGCAGCATGGCCGAGATCCTGAACGCCGCCGGGGTGGACTGGGCGGTGCTGGGCACCAAGGAAAAGTGCACCGGCGACTCGGCCCGCCGCGCCGGCAACGAGTACCTGTTCTTCCAACTGGCCACCGAGAACGTGGCCGCCCTCAACGAGGTAAACGCCGGGGTCATCGTCACCACCTGCCCGCACTGCCTGCACACCATCGGCAACGAGTACCCGCAGTACGGCGGCCAGTACCGGGTGGTGCACCACAGCCAGTTCATCGAAGATCTGATCAATAGCGGTCGGCTCGACGTCAAGCCGCTCGAGCGGGGCCGCAAGGCCACCTTCCACGACCCGTGTTACCTGGGCCGCCACAACGGCGAGTACGAAGCACCGCGCGACGTGGTCGGCGAGCTCGGCTTCGTTATCGAGGAGCCCGACCGCAACCGCGAGAACGGTTTCTGCTGCGGCGCCGGCGGGGCGCAGTTCTGGAAGGAGGAGGCCGAGGGAGCCGAGCGCATCTCCGAAAACCGCTACCGCGAGCTGAAGGGCACCGGCGCCGAGGTGCTGGCCACCGCCTGCCCCTTCTGCATGCAGATGTTCGAAAGCGAAGCCTCCGAGGAAGAACAGGTGGCGGTCCGCGACATCGCCGAGCTGGTGGCGGAGGAGCTGAAAAAGCAGCGGACCTACCTTGGCAGCAGCAAGCCGGTTCTGGGCTAGTTGTCTAGTCGAATAAATTGTTATCGCTGGCCCCTTCGCCGTGGGAATATTCCCTCGTTATCCCAGCGGACGATGGGGCCAGGACCGTTTCAAGGGGCGCGGTGAAGGCTCTGTGTCGTCACCATTGTTTCCCGAAGACTCCGTGAGCGACGGAGACCGCGCCGGTCTGGGCTGGCTCACGCGAGCCAAGGGCTCGCTTGGCTAGAATGACGAAACGGCGGCATGTGGCTTGTGGCATGTGGCTTGTGGTTCATTTCGTCGTAGGGGCGGACCTGCGTGTCCGCCCTATTGGTTCGTGGTGCGTGGTACGTGGTGATGGTAACGGGATGATGGCCCGTGGCTCGTAGCTTGAGGCCTGTAGAAGCGTCGAAGCGCCATGCCCAGCCTTCGGCTCTCAACCAGTAGGAAGGTTTCAAACCTTCCCCACGTTCCAGCATTTGCGCGTCAACGACAACAGAACATCGGCTTCTCTCTCGGCATGGGCCCCGGATCTCGTCCGGGGAATCAAGAAAAGCGGCATGTGGCCTGTAGCTTGAGGCCTGTAGTCGTGGCTCGTGACTAGTGGTGCGTGTTATCTCGTCGTAGGGGCGGACCCATGTGTCCGCCCGCACTGCGCGGAGGCGTGAGTGCGCCCGTAGCTATGGTTCACGAAGCAAAGCTCCCTCCCCTTAGGGGAGCGCCGGGGTGGGGGTTTTGAAACCGGTAAGTGGCTCGTAGCTCGTGGCCCGAGGAAACCCTGTGGCGAGCCATCGCGCATGACGCACTCGATTCGAACTACCTACAACGTACTACGCACCACGTACTAAGTACCACGCACGGCCTCCTCCCGGAGGGTCCTGCTGGACGGGTAATGGGAGGTTATAGCGAACAGCCGTGGGGCGGTCTATACTTGACCGCCCCACTTGGGTATACTGGGCGCATGAGTGAGGAAGCGCAGGACCAGACAAAGGCCCCCGAAAAAGACGTATTGCCCACCGAGGAGCAGATTCTCGAGGCCCTCAAAGTGGTCAAAGACCCGGAGATCCCCATCAACGTGGTCGACCTGGGCCTCATTTACGGCGTCAAGATTCACCCAAACGGCGTCGTGGACGTAGACATGACGCTGACCGCCATCGGTTGCCCGGTGCAGGACATGATCAAGGCCGACGCCGAGCTGGCCATCATGCGCGTTCCCGGGGTCAAGGGCGTGAACGTGGATTTCGTCTGGAGCCCGCCCTGGACGCCGGCCAAGATGAGCGAAGAGGGCAAGAAGCAGCTCAGGATGTTCGGCTTCAACGTCTAGTTCTGGTAACTGCCGGCAGCGGTCCCGGCGGGGCCGCTGCTTTTTTTTGGATAGACTAAGAGTATGCGCTACGGCCTGGAAAAGTTGCTAGAGCTCGAAGACCAGCGCCTGGCCCCCTACGCCATGCGCGCCTCCGAAACGCGCGGGCGCGAGTTCCCCGAGCCAGAGTCGGCCTACCGGACGCCGTTTCAGAAGGACCGCGACCGGGTGCTGCATACCACCGCGTTTAGGCGGCTCGAGTACAAGACGCAGGTTTTCGTCAACTACGAAGGCGACTACTACCGCACCCGCCTGACCCACACCCTCGAGGTGGCGCAGGTGGCCCGCAGTCTGGCGCGGGCGCTGGGGCTCAACGAGGATCTGGCCGAGGTGGTGGCGCTGGCGCACGACCTGGGGCACCCGCCCTTCGGCCACGCCGGCGAGCAAATTCTGGCCGATCTGATGAAGGATCACGGCGGTTTCGACCACAACCGCCAGTCGTTGCGAATCGTCACCTGGTTGGAGCAGCGCTACCCCGGCTTCCGCGGCCTCAACCTGACCTGGGAGGTGCGCGAGGGCATCGTCAAGCACGAAACCGTCTACGACCAGCCTTCGGCGGCGGGATACGAACCCCAGCTGCGCCCGACGCTGGAAGCCCAGATAGTCAACCTGGCTGACGAGATCGCCTACAACGCCCACGATCTCGACGATGGCCTGCGCAGCGGCCTGCTACGGCCTGAGCAGCTAAATGAGGTGGAGCTGCTAGCGGAGCTGGCCGCGGAGCTCGAGATCGAGCCGGAACGGCTGTGCGAGTTCGAACGGCGGGTGCTGATCCGTGAGCTGCTTGGCTGGATGATTACCGACGTCATCAACGCCACCGACGCCGCCCTCGAATCCGCGGGCGTGGCCAGCCTGGACGACGTGCGCCGCTATCCGGCGCCGCTGGCGCGCTATTCGGAGGCGGCCGCCGCCAAGATGGCCGGTCTGCGCAAGTTCCTCTACGGCAACCTCTACCGCCACTATCACATCGTCCGGCAGGTGGCCAAAGCCCGCAACGTGCTCGAGCGCCTCTTCCAGGCCTATACCGAGATGCCGGAGATGCTGCCCCCGGGGGTGCGCCAGGCGGTGGCCGAGGAAGGGCTGCACCGCGCGGTGTGCGACTACATGGCCGGTATGACCGACCGCTACGCGCTCGAGGAGTACGCCCGCCTCTTCGACCCCTACCGGCGTTAGCCGCAGGGTTCGAACACGTTGATCACGCTCCCCCAGTGCCGCGCCATCTTCCCCTGTCACCCCAGCGAAAGCTGGGGTCCAGGACCGTTCAGAAGTCGCGCTTGGGGCTCTGCGTCGTCACTTTGCTACAACGACATCTAGGAGCTACGGGGAGTGCGCCGGTCTGAACCGGCTCGCGCGAGCCTCAAGGCTCGCTTGGCGGGAATGACGAAACGGCGGCAAGTGGCTTGTGGCATGTGGCTTGTGGTTCATTTCGTCGCAGAGGCGGACCCACTTGCCGCCCTGCGGGTACGTGGTGCGTGGTTCATGGTACGTGGTGACGGTGACAGGATGGCCTGTGGCTCGTAGCTTGTGGCCTGTAGAAGCGTCGAAGCGCCATGCCCAGCCTTCGGCTCTTGACCGGTAGGGGAAGGTTTGAAACCTTCCCCTACGTTCCAGCGTTTGCACGTCAGCGACAGCAGAACCCCGGCTTCTCTCTCGGCATGAGCCCCGGATCTCGGCCGGGCTGGCCGGCCTCGTCCGGGGAGTCGGCGAAAAGCGGCATGTGGCCTGTAGCTTGTGGCCTGTAGCTGTGGCTCGTGATGTGTGTTATTTCGTCGTAGGGGCGGACCCATGTGTCCGCCCCTACGGGTTAGTAGTGCGTGGTGCTTGGTGTGGGGTGGCGGCGACGGTACGCCCGTGGCTCGCAGCCCGCATCCGACAAAGTCTCCCTCCCTTGGGGGAGGGTCCGGGTGGAGTTTTTAAACCGGTAAGCGGCTTTGTGGTTTGTGAAAACACCGCAGTACGCCGTTTTGCGTGCTCGTAATGCGGCCTACCCACTTCCCACATCCCACGCCCTACATCCCATTCACCACCCACCACGCACCTCCTCTTACCGGACTCTGTGAACAGCGTGTTGAAAGGTTACATTTTAGGGGCGCGTTCGAGTTATCCGATTACTGAGTGGCTGCCGGGTTGCGCCACAAGGCCAGACCGCGGATCGGGGCGTATACCTCGATAGGATCCATGACGTCGCCGTTGGCGCTGAAGCGGTGGATGCGCGTCGAGCCGCGTCGGGCCGCGTAAATCGTGCCGTTGTCGTCAACCACGATGTCCACCAGGCTGAGCGGGTCTTCGGTTTGCGAGGTCGGCAGGGAAAGGCTCATACTGACGCGGCCCTCGAGGTTGAGTTTGCGGATTTTCTGGGCGTCGGCGTCGAAGACGTAGAGATTGCCGCTTTGGTCCACCCCCAGCCCCGAGATGACCCGCAGTTCGTTGGACCCCTTGGCCTTGCGGAAGGCGTAGCGTGAAAGGTAGTTCCCCTCGAGGGAGAGTCGCTGTACCTGGCGGTTGCCATAGTCGAGCACGAAGAGGAAGTGGCGGCTTGCCACCAGCTTGCGGGGCGTATCAAACGTACCCTTGCCGGCGCCCTTGCCACCGAAGCGCCCCAGGGGGGATCCATCCAGCGAAAAGCGCTGGATCAAGTGGCTTTCGCTATCGAGGACCAATAGTTCGCCGGTTAGAGCGACGGTTAGCGAAGCAGGGTAGAGGAACTCGCCCGGCTTGACCCCGTAAGGGCCCAGCGAGGTTGCCAGCTTACCCTCGCGGTCGAAGCGGTGCACCATACGGCTTTGGCCGGAGCCGTACTCGAATACCGATACCCAAACTCCTCCCTCGGGGTCGGTAGCGATGTCGAGAGGAGGCGACGAGAACATGCCGGGTGCGGTGCCGACGCCGGAGAAGAGCTTGAGCGGGGTGCCGTCGGCCTCCAGCAGGCGGATCGAACCGCGTTTGGCCTCGGCGGCCACAGCCAAGTAAAAGGGGCTCGAGAGCTCCTGAGTGTCTTTGTACTTGCCTTTCAGCACCTCTAATACCTCGTCGAGGCTGGGCCGCTTCTCGACCTCCTTGCTGAGCATGCGCATGATCAGGTCGTTGATAGGGTTGGGGATTTCGGGGTTTAGTTGCTTGGGCGGCGTAGGCAGCTCGTAGATCTGCTGGTGGATCACCGACTCGTAGCCGCCCTGGAAGGGAGCCTGGCCGGTGAGGCTTTCGTAAAAGACGATCCCCAAGCTGTAAATGTCGGAACGGTGGTCAATCCGTTGCCCCTTGGCCTGTTCGGGGCTCATGTATACGGGGGTGCCGATGCGGGCGCCGGTTATGGTCAACCGCGTCAGCACCTTGCCGGCGGCGATGCCGAAGTCCATCAACCTGACGCCGTGCTGGTCGACTCGGCCTCTATCATCAATGGCGTTGCGCAACAGCATGATGTTGCCGGGTTTGATGTCGCGGTGGATTATCCCTTGAGCGTGGATGTAGCGCAGGGCGTCGGCCACGTAGCGCATGATGTTGATCGCGGTGCGCACCGAGATGCGCCGGTTTTCGATCAGGCGGTCCAGCTCCTCGCCGTCGAGGAACTCCATGGCGATGTAGTGGGTGTCGCCGAAGGCGCCGTGCTCGTAGACGTGGACGATGTTCGGGTGCTTGAGGCGCTGCAGCACTTCGGCCTCGCGATGGAAGCGCTTGACGAAGCGGCTGTCGCCAACGAACTTTTCCTGCGGTATCTTCAGCGCTACCATGCGTCCGTCGCTACGGCGGCGCGCCTTGAAGACCGAGGCCATGCCGCCGATGCCGATGCGGTCGAGTATCTCGTAACGCTTTTCCAGCTCCGGTGAGGTGGCTTCCTGCTGCAGGGTGGGGTGGCGGCGGGCGCGGGCGCTTTTGCGGCTGCGTCGGGGGCGGCGCCGGCGCGTAGGCGCGCGCAGCGGTGGCAGGGAGAGGAGCCCCAAGAGCCCCCAGCCGAGCGCCTGCCAGACGCGGCCGCCGGTCGCCCCCAGCAGGGCCGCCTCGGCTCCCATGATGCCCACGGTCAGGAGGCCGAGCAGAGGGTTGCTGAGCCTGAGTGCGAGCACCAGGGTCAGGGCGAAGAGGGTGGAGGCAATCAGTATTTCGATCATTTTACGCGTACCGCCACGACGGTGATGTTGTCGGTACCGCCACGCTGTACCGCTTGTGCCGTCCAGTAGTCTACCGCAGCCTGGAGATCTTTCTGGTCCAGGTCGGCCACCCACTCCTCCGGTGGCACCAGGTTGTACAGCCCGTCGGAGGTGAAAATGTAGACGTCGCCCTTTTGCATCTGCGTGGGGATTATCTCGAACTCGGGGTTTTCCACTCCCAGCGCCTGGGTTAGCAAGTTACGCCAAGGGTGCTCTTCGGCCTCGTAGTGAGTCATCCGTCCCATGCGTACTTGCTGGGCTACCCAGGAGTGGTCGCGGGTCAGCATTCGCAACTCGCCCTGCCGGTAGCGATAGGCGCGCGAGTCGCCGATGTGACCGATGAAGCCCTTGAGCGAAGGCTCCATGGCCACCAGCGCGGTGAGGGTGGTGCCCATGCCCTTGAGCTCGGGGTTGCGCGCCACGTGGTTGAGGATGCGGCGCTGCGCCAGAGTGAAGGCTTTGTGGACGACGCGGTCGAGGGCAACCGCCCGCCGGTAGTTGGAGAGGTGCTCGGAGTAGACGCGGACAGCCTCGCTGAGGCTTTCTATGGCAATCTTCGAGGCCACCTCACCAGCCTCGGCGCCGCCCATACCGTCGGCTACGGCGGCCATCAGCAAGTGGCCATTGGGGATCGGGTAGACCGCGGTGCGGTGAAAGTCCTCGTTGTTGCGGCGTACCCTACCGACGTTGGAGGCGGTGGCGATCTCGAGGCGGTCCGTCAGAAACATAATCAGCGTTCCTTGGCTTATATAATAACCTTTGAATGAACTTCGAGCTGAGCAGCCTCATCGAGTTGTACGAATACAAGGTGGAAGATTTAGCAGCCGGTCGCGAGCCCCGTGGCGGGCGCGCTTCTATCCTGCAATTGCGTAAGTTTCTCCTAGAAACCCGGCTGCCCGGCCCGCTGGCGAAGCGCTTCCGTGAGATAGACCGGCGCTACCGAGAGTTACCGGCGACCGACGTGGAAACGGAGCGGGAGCCAGAGGCGGCGCCGCAGACGCCCGATCTGGAGATCGACCTGGGCATAGTGGACCTGCCGCTCGAAGAAGAGCCGCCGGTCGCCATCGGAAGACCGCGGCAGGTGCAGCAGGTGTTCGCCGAGATGGTCTACTGGACTCGCCTGCGGCGTGAGCTGGGTCGGGTGGCGCGCGGCTATCTGGGCGGGCGACGCTACGAGCTACGCCTGGCCTACACATTCTTGCAGAACTTCGAGGCCTACGCGCAAAGCCCCAGTTTCGCCACCGACTTCAACCTTTCGCGTTTCAAGCTTACCGAGCCCATCCCCCAGCTTTCAGACCCGCTGGTTTCGATAGAAGACGAAGAAGTGGCCCTGGCGTTGTTGCTCGAGCTGTTCCGGGTCGCCATGGACTTGGGCGATACCAGCAAGTACCCGATACCGCTGCCCCCCGAAGGGGTGGTGCCCTACCTGCGCCGTTTCCTGCGCCACATCGTCGAAACTCCCGAGGCGTTGCCGGTCGTCCTGCCTGGCGGTGGCCCCTCTTCGGAAGAGCTGCGCGCCGCTTTGGACGAGGCGCGGCGCAGCGCCCTCACCGCTCACGAGCGAGAAGCACTGGTGCGCGATCTGGAGGATAAGCTGCGCAAGGTGGCCGCCGAGGAAAGGCGGATGCGCTTGGTCGTGGATGAGGACCGCGGCCGTTTCCTGACCGCAGCGGCGCGGCTTTCGGCCCTGTTGCAGCGCTACCTGCCAACCCCGCGCGGCGAGGCCAGGTTCCCACAGGTGCCCCAGCCGCTCGAGGCGGGAGCGGGGGGCTTGCGGATGGAAGAGCTGCCCAAGGGTTCCACCATGGTCACCATGCGGCGGGTGCCGGCCCGTTTTCAGCTGGGGGGCGTACCGCTAACCATTAGCGTTGCCGGTGACGATACCCAGTTGACAATCGCCGGTGGCGACCATCAGTTGCACGTTGACGAGCCGCTAACGGTACCATACGACAACTGGGAAGTCTGGGCGTTCCGCCACGACGATTACGTCCACATTCGCTTGGAAGTGCGCGAGGGAGCCCAGCTTTCGCAGCTGCTCACCGAGGGAACGGTGCTGGCCCACCTGGTTCATCCCTACAAAGACTACGCCTACTTGCGCCTCTTGCGGGCCTTCTCGGCGCGGCTCAAAGGGCCGGTCAACTACGGGGAGTACGATTCCGATACCGCCGAGCGCTTTGCCGAAGCGCCCCTGGACGCGCTCGAGGCCTTTGCCCGCAAGGGTCTGGGGGTGGTCAAGAGCCGCCTGCAGCGGACGCCGGGCGGCCTCAAGCTAATGCGCGAGGTGTCCACCAACCTGGGCCTCGAAGAGGAAGGTCAAAAACTATTTCGGGTGCTTTCCGACTGGCTCAATTACCGTCCGCCAACGCGGGAAACCCTTGGCGGCGAACTAGGCGTGGCCACGGTAGCTTCCGAGCCGGTCAACATCCGCGCCGGCAATCAGGTCCTTTCGGTGCGTCAAGCGGATGGCGTGGTCTACGTCGGCGCCGCCGGCGGAGTGCCCCGTAAGCTCGACGACCTGATGGTCTGGCCCCTTGACGAGGGCGCGGTGGTCATTGCCCGTGAAGGCAACCGGGTGGCCCATAGCAACGTAAAGGTGGTTTAAATCAGCCGACCCCAGCTGGTCGGGGCGGCTATAATACGCCTAGATGCTGAAGGCATTACAAAACCCTGACTTCGCGCGCCTCTTCGTATCAAACTTCATATCCGAGATCGGTACCCAGATCTATCGCATCGCCATCCCGGTCTGGGCGTACAGCGCCACCGGCTCGGCGCTGGTCGCGGCCGGCGTAGTGGCGGCGCAGTTCGCCGCCAAGCTGCTGGTAACGCCGCTGCTCTCGCCGCTGGCGGACATCTACGACCGCAAATGGCTAATGGTGATCTCCGAAGCTCTCTCCGGGGTGGCGGTGGCGCTGCTGCCGCTTTTTTTCATGCAAAGCCCGGCAGGCTGGATCGCGGTGGCCTTTTTGATAGGCTCCATGCAGTCTTTGGGTGATCCGGCGGTCTACGCCGTAGTTCCCGAGCTGGTGCCAAAGACCGACCTCGACGCCGCCAACAGCCTGATCATGCTGCCCCAACGTACCCTGGAGATGGTCTTTTTGGGCTTGGCGGGCGTGCTGGTGGCGGTCTTGGGGGCGGCGGCGGCCTTCTGGACCGATGCGGTCTCGTTCTTCCTCTCGGCGGCGGTCTTGCTGGGGCTGCGCCCGCTGCCCGCAGGCGGCAGGTACGAGGGCGGCTATTGGCAGATGGTCACCGCAGGGGTCAAATACATTGTCAATAATCCGGTGGCGCGCTACGTTATCGGCATCCTGGCGCCGGCGGCGATGCTCGGCGCGGTAGACGCCACCGTGCCGCCGGTGCTGGCGACCCAGGTCTTCGCGGCCGGCGACGAACGCCTGGGTTCGATGTATTACGGCTTCATGGAGGCCTCTTTCGCTACCGGCGCAGTGCTGGGGATTTTCCTGGCTCCCTGGCTGAGCGCGCGCGTTTCGCGGCGGCTGGCCTTCGTGGGCGGGTTGCTCCTTTTCGGTCTGGTTGAAGCTGGCGTTGGTCTGTCACCCTATTTGGTGGCGGTGCTGGTGCTGCTGGCGGTTCTAGGTATTGCCAACCAGATCTTCCTGGTGCCGGCGCGGAGCATGTTGCAGCAGGGAATCGCCAAGGAGTACATGGGCCGGGCCATGTCGGCCTGGGGGGCCATCATGAGCGGCTCGGCGCTGGTCGGGATGATGCTGGGCGGTTTTCTGGCCCAGTATTTGGGCCCCGCGCAGGCCTTCGTGGTGGGCGGGTTGGGCGTTTTTCTGACAGCACTCGCTGGTTGGCGGCGCAGTCGCAACTATAACTGATTTCCAGGCGGATATAGTGGGGCATGAGCCAAGCCGAGCTACCCCGCTGGGACCTAGACCCGCTATTCGCGGACATAAGCAGCCCCGAGTTCAAAGAAGCGCGTGTCCGGATAAGGCGCGGGCTTGATCGGTTCAAAAAGCTGCTAGAGCGCTACCGGGTAGGCGAGGCCGACGCCAGTTACGACCGCGAGGCCTTCGACGCGGTAACGGCCGCTTACAACGAGCTGCTCGAGGAAATCGAGCCAGCAGGTATCTACTTGCGCTTGCGACTGGCCGTTGATTCTTCCGACCGCGAGGCGGCCAGCGAGCTGAGTGGACTCGAGGCCGAGTTGCTGGAGCTGCACAAGCTAGAACCCCGTCTGACCCGCTGGCTGGCCGGGTTCCCGGCCGATTTCGAGGCCGGCGACTACGCCCGCCTGCTCGCCGATTCGCGCTGCCGCGCGGCCCATCA
>JALVWZ010000074.1 GCA_027023115.1 Thermaceae bacterium | reverse complement strand
CCCTCCCACCGACGCCAACGCCCACCCCCACCCAGTGGAGGACGGCTCGCTGGTGGTCATCCACAACGGCATCATCGAGAACTACCTGCCGCTCAAGGAGCGCCTCACCGCCGAGGGGCACACCTTCCAAAGCGACACCGACAGCGAGGTGCTGGCCCACCTGGTCGAAAGCCACTACGCCGGCAACCTGGCAGAGGCGGTACGGGCGGCGCTGGCCGAGGCTACGGGCGCCTATGCTTTGGTGGTTGCCCATCAGGACCACGACGAACTGGTGGTGGCGCGCACGGTCAGCCCGCTGGTCATCGGGCTGGGCGAGGGCGAAAACTTCATTGCCTCCGACGTGCCAGCGCTACTCCCCTACACCCGCCGGGTCATCTTCCTGCACGACGGGGACATGGCCGTCGTGAGCAAGGATGGCGTTCGGGTGATGGACTTGGAGGGCAACCCGGTCGAACGCGAGGTCAGCGAAGTCGACTGGGACGTGGAGGCGGCCGAGAAGGGCGGCTACCCCCACTACATGCTCAAGGAGATCTACGAACAACCCTGGGTGCTCGAAAACACCCTGGGCGGCCGCCTGCACGAAGAGGAGGCGAACGTCGAGCTGGGGCTCGACCTCGACCCGAGCCGCTTCGACAGCGTCCACGTCATCGCCTGCGGCACCGCCTTCTATGCCGGCTGGGTGGGCAAGTACCTGATCGAAGAGCTGGCGCGGCTGCCGGTGGAGGTGGACGTGGCCAGCGAGTACCGCTACCGCAACCCGGTGGTAAACGAGCGGACGCTGGCCATCGTCATCAGCCAGTCGGGCGAGACGATCGACACCCTCGAGGCGCTGCGCGAGGCCAAGCGGCGCGGCGCGGCCAGCCTGGGCGTGATCAACGTCAAGGGCTCTTCGATCACCCGCGAGACCGACGACAACCTGTTCATCCACGCCGGCCCCGAGATTGGGGTGGCTTCCACCAAGGCCTATATAGCCATGCTGGCGGCAATGGAAATGCTGGCCATCTGGTTGGGGCGCGCCCGCGGCACCCTGGACGAGGCCCGCGCCCGCGAGCTGCTGAGCGAGCTGCGCAAGCTGCCGCGGCTGGTAGAGGAAACGCTGGAGCGCCGCCCGGCGGTCGCTCACGTGGCCGAGAAGTACCACCAGGCCACCGACTTTTTGTTCCTGGGTCGCCACCTACAGTCGCCCACGGCCTACGAAGGGGCCCTCAAGCTCAAGGAGATCAGCTACATCCACGCCGAGGCCTATCCCGCCGGCGAGATGAAGCACGGCCCCATCGCCCTCATCGACCCCCGCCTGCCGGTGGTGGTGCTGGCTACCCAGGGGCCGCTCTACGAGAAGACGCTCTCCAACATCCAGGAGGTTGCCGCCCGCGGCGGCCGCGTCATCGCCGTGGCTACGGATGGCGACGAGGGCATCCGCCAGCACGCCGAGGACGTGATCTACGTCCCCAAGGTACACCCGCTGCTGGCGCCGATAGTCAGCGTGGTGCCCTTGCAGCTTCTGGCCTACGAGACCGCGGTGCTGCTGGGGCGCGACGTGGACCAGCCGCGCAACCTGGCCAAGAGCGTGACGGTAGAATAGGTCTGGTGCTCTACACGCCTGATTTCCTGGAGTTCCTCGCGGCCCTGAACCGCCACGGGGTGCGCTACCTGATCATCGGGGGTTACGCCGTGGCCTTCCACGGCTACCCCCGCGCTACCAAGGACCTGGACCTCTGGCTCGAGGCCAGTCCCGAAAACGCCGGACGAACGCTCGAGGCCATCCGTGACTTCTTCGGGGAAACACTGGGTCTGGAGGTGGCAGACCTTACTTCGCCCGGCGTGGTACAGCTCGGCTACGCCCCCAACCGCATCGATCTGGTGGTACTCCCCGAAGGAGACCCGACGTTCGCCGAGGCCTTCGCGCGCGCCCGAGAAACACGGGCTGACGGCATCCCCGTACGCGTGGTTAGCAAGGAAGATCTGCTCGCGCTCAAGCAAGCATTCGGCCGGACCCAGGACCTCGCCGACGTGGATGCCCTGGAGGAAGAATGAAGCGCATCGCCCCCGTCGCCCGCAAGCGCAGCCTGACCGAGGCACGCAAGGGCGAGCGCGCCGAGTGGCTGCGGCTCAGCCCCGAGGAACGCTGGCGGGCGGTGGAGGAGATGCGGCGCGTCTGGTGCCGCGCCCAAAACCCCCCATGCGAGCTTGGAAAGGTGGAGCCGGTGGCGCGCAAGCGGCGGCTGGACGAGGAATAGGGCGAATATCGGTAGTGCCCCGCCGCTTGCGGCGGGGCACTTTTTGGATTGGCCTACGGGCGCTTTTGGTAGTTGCCGTTGGCGTTGTCGCTGTAGGTGACGTTGCTGATCGTGTCGGTGGTTTCGTGGGCTACCGAAATGCCCCAGTGGCCGCTGTGACGAATGATGCTGTGGCTCACCTCGATGGTCTGATGCGAGGAGTTGCCAGAGCTGCTGACCACGACGTTGCCCAGGGCGTCGGAGTCGAGAAAACCCGTGTTGTTGCCACCGTATTCGACGGTGACGTAGCGCAGGATGTTGTTCGAGTTATTAGTGTCGTTGAAGTGCAGGCCCGCCCAGTAACCGTTGGTCTGCCGTTTGCCGGTAAAGGTGATGCGCTCGGCCGAGGTGCCGATGGCCTTGATGGCCGAGTTACTGCCGTAGGCCTCGAGGCCGGCATCCTGCTCGAAGACCAGTTTTGTGCCGGGCGCAATGGTGAGCACCTCTCCCGCGCCTACCCCCGGCTGGTCCTTGACCAGGTAGGGCACGTTCAGGTTCTGCCAGGTCTGCGTGGCTATGTAGACGTAATCGCCCGAGAAGCGCACGTAGTCGTAACCGGCGTCGTTACCGGCAAAGTCGTTGCTGCCATCCAGGAAGCCCACTTCGTTGGCGTAGGTGATTACCGGATAGCTCGCGCAGCTGGTGATGGTGTTACCAGCAAAGTCACCGTCGGGAGCGTTGTCGGTGCCGATGATCACACGGTCGTCCAGAAAGAGGCCGCTGCCGGCGCTTTCGCTGATCGTGCTGTGGGTCATCTTGAGGCGCGAGTCGCTTTGCAAGTCCAGAGCCGCCCGATAGTGCTCGAATGCGCCGCTGTCCCAGCGTTGCTCGCCGCCGGCGTACTTGATCTCGACGTACTTTAGCTCGTTATCGAAGCTGTTGGCGGCGTTAAAGCTAATGCCGTCCCAGTACCCGCGCACCTGGGACGCGCCGGTAAAGGTGATCCTGTCGGTCGCGCTGCCCACCGCCACCAAAGCGCCGTGGCCGCTAACGCTGATTCCAGTATCCTGGGCGAACTCGAGCGTCGTACCCGGTTCGATAGTCAACTTGCCGCCTTCGCCAACGCTAACGTCGCCGCTGACGTGGTAAGGGTTACACACGGAAGGCGAAAGAGTAACCTCGCCGCTAATGGCCCCGCTAAGCTGGCAGGGGTCCGCACCACCGCTGGGACCACAGGCCACCAGGATGAAAACGCCCACGACCAACCAGAGCAAGTCCAATCGTCTCATTTCGCCACCTCCGCCGCCAGCCTAGCCGACACCCGTCACAACTCCGTCACAAATTGCGACAGGACGACAAAAACCCCCGCAGTGCGGGGGTCATCGAAATGGCTGTAGCTTAGCCGTTCACGCGCCGGCGCTTGGCGCGCTGGCCGGGGCGGTCCCGGCGTTCGGGACGGCGGGCGGAGGCGCGTACCTTCTTGGCCGGCCGCGCTCCTATCTGCTCCAAGCGACTCGCGAGCTCAGCGGCGTCGCCGGCGCGCACGTCGGCGTAGGCCGTTTCGCCCGCCAGCTGGACCCGGCCGACCTCGCCAAACCCGGCCCGCTTGAGCACGGCCACTACCTTGCCCACGCTCAACTGCCGACCGCTCAGCTCGAGGGTTACGTATCCTTCGTCGCCGGTCAGCAGGCTGCGCGGCTTGGGAGCCCCGCCCAGCAGCATGGCCAGCAGCCCGAAGA
>JALVWZ010000073.1 GCA_027023115.1 Thermaceae bacterium | reverse complement strand
GCGCGCCGCTGGCCCCTGGCGGCGATACCTTTGGCCGCGTCGAACTGCAGCCTGGCGGCAGCGCCGCCAACGTGGCCGTCTGGGCGCGGCGCTGCGGGGCGCGCAGCGGCTTCGTGGGCAAGATAGGTCGCGACCGCTTTGGCGAGCTGGCGCGGGAGAACCTGGCCGAAGAGGACGTCGTCCCCTACCTGAGCGAGACGTCGAGCCGCCCCACCGGGGTGGTGGCCGTCTGGGTGGACCACACCGGCCAGCGCTCGATGGTTTCGGGCCAGGGGGCCGACTTCTTATTGACCGAAGCCGACCTGCCCGCAGAGCTGGAGAGCGCCCGCCACCTGCACCTCACCGGCTGGTCGCTGTTCACCGACCCGCCCCGGCGGGCGGCGCTGGCGGCGGCGCGGCGGGCCCGTGCCGCCGGGATGAGCATCTCGCTAGACCCGGCTTCTTTCCAGCTCATCGAAGAGACCGACCCGGCCGCGTTCGTGCGCATGACCGCGGCGCTCGAGCCGACCGTGATCTTTCCCAACTACGACGAAGGCCGGGTGCTCACCGGCCGCAGCGAGCCCGAAGAGATTGCCCGTCGCCTTTCTGAGCTCTACCCGGGGGCGACGGTCGCCCTCAAGCTCGACGCCAAGGGTGCTTTGGTTGGGCGGGAGGGTCGCTACGACTACGTACCGCCCACCCCCGACCAGGCCACCGACGCCACCGGCGCAGGCGACGCCTTTGCCGGCTCCTTCCTGGCCCGCTGGCTGGCCGGTGACGACCTGCGCCGGGCGGCTGAGTTCGCAGTGGTGGTTTCGGGCTGGGTGGTAGCCCGCCGCGGCGCCCGCCCGCCGCTGGACGACCGCCTTAGGGAGCACTGCCGTGTTTCTGGATGAAGACCTGCACCAAGCCCCGGTACTTTCACTGAGCGCCAGCCGCGAACGCGGTGAGCCGGAGTGCCTGCAACGATTGGCCGCTGCCGGTGCGCCGCTGGTGGAAACCTGGGTGGTTCCCGCCTGGCTCGAAGACGAGTTCTACCGCCTCAACAACCTGCCGCGGCAACTGGAGCGCATCTTTGCCGGTGTTTGGGGCGCGCGGGTGGACGAGGAGCGACTGGCCGCCGCCAGCTTGAGGGCGCAGGAGGCGCTGCGCCAGTCTTATTTGCTGCCCGAGCGCGGCGAGAACTTCGTGCGCGTCCTGCCGGCTGGGCCCTTCGTGCTGCGCCGGCCCGGCTCGCTGCGCCTGTGGCGGGGGGCCGACGCGCAGCAGGCGCTCTGGGCGCTGAAGCGCCTTTGGGCGGCGCGCTGGGAGGCGGAGGCGGTCATGGAGCGCGGTCCGGAGCTGCCCGCGCCGGAGGCGGTATTGTTGCAGGCCGACGCGGGCGAGCCGCGCCTGGAGGGCGAGCACTACCTGGCGGGCGGGCGGGTGTTCGCCTGCGGCGACGCTCGCTGAGCTAGGCTAGAGGTATGTACGACAGCCACCTGCACACACCCCTTTGCAAGCACGCCGTGGGTACTCCGCTCGAGTACGTGGCGGCGGCGCGCGAGCGGGGTTTGGCCGGGCTGGTCTTCACCGATCACAACCCCATGCCGGCCTGGTTCGACCCGCAAAGCCGCATGCCCGCGGAGCAGCTAGGGCTCTACCACGCCCTCATCGAAGAGGCGCGCGCCCAGGCTCCCGACGGGTTCTATGTAGGCCTGGGCCTCGAGGCCGACTTCCACCCCGGCACCACAGACTACGTGCGCCGCCAGCTCGAGGCCTACCCCTACGACTACGTCATCGGTTCGGTGCACTACATCGGCGCCTGGCCCTTCGACCACCCCGACTTCACCGACGAGTTCGACCGTCGCGACCGGCTGGAGCTCTACTCCGAGTACTACGGCTTGGTCTACGCCGCCATCGAAGCCGGCGTATTCGACGCCATCGGCCACCTGGACCTGCCCAAGAAGTTCGGCCACGTCCCTCCGGAAGAGGCCTGGGACCTGGTCGAGGGCGTGCTGACCGCAATCAAGGGAGCCGACCTGGCCCTCGACGTCAACACCGCCGGCTGGCGCAAGCCGATTGGCGAAATATACCCCGCGCCGCGAATAATCAAGCGCGCTGCCGAGCTGGGCATTCCGGTGGTACTCGGCTCCGACGCCCACAAGCCGGAAGAAGTGGGCTGGCGCTTTGGCGACGCAGTGGAGCTGCTGCTCGAGGCGGGTTACCGCGAGGCCTGGGTCTACAGAAACCGCAAGCCGGAGCCATACCCGCTGGAAAGGGCCTGAGATGACCACCAAGGACCTGGCGCGGCTCTTGGCCGAGGCCGCCGACCTGATGGAGGTGCTGGGCGAGGGCGGTTTTCGGGTCAACGCCTACCGCCGCGCCGCGCGGGCGCTGGAGCGGTACCAGGGCGACCTGGCCGAGCTGCAGAGAGCCGGTTTTAGCAGCCTGCCGGGTATCGGCAAGGGGTTGGCAGGCACGCTCGAGCAGATCGTAACCAGCGGCGAGTTCGACTACCTGGAGGAACTGCGCGGGCAGGTGCCGCCGGGGGTGAACGAGCTCTTTGCGGTGCAGGGGCTTGGCCCGAAGCGGATCCGCGCCCTGTGGGAAGCGGGGGTGGACACGCTCGAGGAGTTGGTGCGGGCCGCCGAAGAAGGACGGCTGGCCGCCCTGCCGGGTTTTGGCAAGAAGAGCCAGCAGGCGCTGCTGGATGCGGCCCGCTTTGCCTTGGCCAACGTGCGGCGGGTGCACCTTTCCACCGGCCTGGAGGCGGCGCGGATTTTGCTGGCCGACCTGCGGGCCGCCGGCGTCACGGCTGAGCTGGCCGGCAGCCTGCGCCGCCGGCTCGAGACCGTCGGCAACGTTGACCTGCTGACCGCCGCCGAGCCGGAGCTGGTGCGGGAGGCCCTGGGCGAGCACGCCCGGGAGGTGCGCGGACGGGTCGTCGTCGGCAGCCTCGAAGGCCTGCCGCTGCGAGTTTTTTGCGTGGATCCCGGGCGCTGGGGCAGCGAGCTGGTGCGCGCGACCGGTTCGGCGGCGTTCGTCGCCGCGCTGGGCGACCTGCCGGTGGCCGCCGCCGAAGACGATGTCTTCGCACGCTTGCGCCTCACCCCGCCGCCGCCCTGCTGGCGCGAGCCGGAACACGTCGGCCTGGAGCCGCCCGCCCGGCTGCTGCGCCGCGAGGACTTGCGCGGCCTCATTCACCTGCACACTGCCTACTCCGACGGCGCGGCCAGCCTGCGTGAGATGGCCGCGGCGGCGATTGCCGCCGGTTACGAGTACATGGTGGTCAGCGACCATTCGCAGACCGCCTCCTACGCCGGCGGGCTGACCGCGGCCGATCTGGAGCGCCAGTGGGCCGAGGTGGAGGCGCTCAACGCCGAGCTGGCGCCTTTCCGGATCCTCAAGGGAATCGAGTCGGACATTTTGGCGGACGGCTCCCTCGACTACCCGGACGAGCTGCTGGACCGCTTCGACGTGGTGCTGGGTTCCATCCACTCCCACTTCAACCTGTCGCCCGACGAGCAGACCGCGCGGATCGTGCGGGCTTTGGAAAACCCCTACCTGACCATCCTGGCGCACCCCAGTGGTCGCCTGCTGCTGCGCCGTAAGGGGGTGAGCGCCGACTGGCCGGCGGTTCTCGATCGCGCCGCCGAACTCGGTAAGGTGATCGAGATCAACGCCAACCCCTGGCGGCTGGACCTCGACTGGCGGCTGGCGCTGGCCTACCGCGAACGGCTCTACTTTTCCATCGGCCCCGACGCCCACGCCCCCGCCGGTTACGAAGACGTGCAGTATGGCGTCTGGATGGCCCGCAAGGCGGGCATCGCTCCACAGCGGGTGATCAACACCTGGAGCGCCGAGCAAGTGGCCGGGCGACGCTCGATGTAGCCTCTCAACATCTTGGTCGCCAGAACCTTCCAGGAGGAGACGGCGCGTGGTGCGCGGTAGGGGGTGGGTGTGGGATAAGTGAATTGTACGTAGTGCGTGGTGCGTAGTACGTGGTAGGTAG
>JALVWZ010000072.1 GCA_027023115.1 Thermaceae bacterium | reverse complement strand
AGGGAGGGGGCGGTGCTCGTCTACTCACCGCACACCACCGCCGGCATCGTGGTGCAGGAAGGAGCCGACCCGGACGTGGCCCGCGACCTGCTGGGGCGGCTGGCCGAGATTGCCCCGCGCCAGCGACCGCAGGACCGCCACATCGAGGGCAACAGCGACGCCCACCTGCAAACCGCCCTGGTCGGCAACGCCCAGGTGCTGCCGGTACGCGACGGGCGGCTGGCGCTGGGGAGGTGGCAGCATGTGTTTTTGGCCGAGTTCGATGGCCCCCGCCAGCGCCAAGTCTGGGTGCAGCCGCTCTAGCGGTAGTCTTCCAGCGCCTTGTTCACTGGAGCGTCGGATGGGAGGTAGGAGGTGAAGCGGGGCGTAGTGCGTAGTGCGTGGTAGGCAGCTTGAATCGAATGCGCTAAGCACGCCGACGCTGGCGAGTCGCGGTAATTCCACAGGCCACGAGCCACAGACTGCAAACCGCCTTTTCAAAACCCCCACCCCAACCCTCCCCGAAGGGGAGGGAGCTTTATTGGATGCGAGCCGCAAGCCGCGGGCGTTTGTCGGCTACGAACTACAATCAACGAACCATAAGCACGACTACGAGCCATGAGCCACAGGCCATTCTGTCACCATCACTACGTACCACGCACATCGAACCACGGGGCGGACACGCGGGTCCGCCCCTACGACGAGATAAACCACGGGCCACAAGCTACAAGCCACAGGCCGCTGCCTCGTCCCAGCCAAACGGGCCTTCGGCCCGCGCGAGCTGGAATCCAGACCGGGGGCATCCCCATAGCGTGGGAAGGCCAAAGGCAACCATGACAACGCCACAGCGACGGCGCCACTACCTCTGACTCGGTCCTGGACCCCAGCTTTCGCCGGGATGACGAGGGAAGATGCTCGCACGGAGGTGCGAACAGCTTATCGGACTGCCCTTTTAGGCCAGCCAACAGGCCAGCAGGCCGCCGCAGGTGGCGGCCAGGGCGTTGTTCAGGTCGTTGTTCCACCAGCTGAGCCGCTCCTCGAGCGGGCCGGTGACAGTGTCCAGCACGGCCCCGAACACGCCGCCGGCAAATATCGCGAACGCCGGCAGACCCCGGCCGGGAGCCCAAAAAGCGGCGGCCCCAGCCCCGGCCAGCAGAGCCAGGCTGCCGGGTAGGCTGACGGCGGCGTTGGTGCCGGCGGGCACCCGGCCGCGGCCGTAGCGCCAGGCGGTGGGGGAGAGGGCCCCCAGCTCACTGGCCAGGGTGTCGGCGGTTACCGCCGCCAGTGAGCCGGCAAAGAAGGCGGGGCCGCAGGCCAGCGCCCCCAGCAGCGCCGGCAGGCCGTTGGCCAGAACCTGGGCTGCGGTGCGGCCGCGACGGTCGCGGGAGCGGGGGTTGAGGCGAGCCGCCAGGCTGCCGGCGACCACGAAGAAGACCAGCAGCAGCGAGCCCCACAGCCCGCTACTCGCCCAGACCAAAGCCCCCAAGGCGGCGGCGGCCAGGGAGGCCTTGCGGTCGAGCCAGCCCAGCCGCCGGGCCAGCCAAGCCAGCAAAGCGGCCAGCAGCAGACCAAGGGCGTAGTAAGCGGCGGGGTCCATCAGCCTCGGCGGACGGCGCGGATGTCGGGTATCTGGCCCAAGGCTTCTTTGTAGCGGGCCAGTTCTTCTTCGTCTTTCACCTCGAGGCGAATACGCATCCGCGCGCTATGGCCGCTCACCTGGGTATCGGCTCCGAGAACGCTCTTGCCGAGGCCGGCAAAGACATCCATCACGTCGCGCAGCAGACCGGGCCGGTCGGAGGCCTCCAGCAGGAGTTCCACCACGTAATGGCCACTCTTGCTGCTGTCCCAGCTGGCGGAGATGCAGCGCTCCGGCTCGGTGCGCAGCAGGCGGCGCATATTAGGGCAGTCGGCGCGATGGATGGTAACGCCACGGCCGCGGGTGACGTAGCCCAAAATGGGGTCGCCGCGCACCGGCTTGCAACAACTGGCCAGCTTGATGGGGGCTTGCAGGTGGCCCTCGAGCAGCACGCCGGTGGGCTTGGGGGGCGGTTTGGGCGCGGCTTCGATCCGCTTTTGCGCCTCCGGCGGGGCGAGGATGCGGGCGATCTGGTTCGGGGTGACGTGGCCCTGGACCACCGCCAGGTAGACGTCTTCGGGGCTGGCGGGCAGGTTGAGCTTGGCCGCCGCCTTTTCCAGCTCGGCCTCGCTGGGCAGGCGCAGGCCCCGCCGCTTGAAGTACTTTTCGATCATCCGCTGGCCCTTGGCCAGCTGCTCGTCGCGCTCGGCGACGCGGAAGAAGTGGCGGATCTTCTGTCGCGCCGAGCGGGAGTGGGCAAAGTTGAGCCAGTCTTTGCTGGGGCCGGGCGAGCTCTTGGAGGTGAGGATCTCGACGATGTCGCCGTTTTTCAGCTCGTAGCTGAGCGGTACGATCTTGCCGCCCACCTTGGCGCCGATCATCCGGTGGCCCACCTCGGTGTGGATGTGATAGGCGAAGTCTACCGGCGTCGAGCCGCGCGGCAGGTCTATCACCCGCCCCTTGGGGGTAAAGACGAAAACGCGCCCGGAGAGGAGGTCTTGTTGGATGGCCTCGACGAAGTCGCGGCTGCTGGTGAACTCGCGCTGCCACTGCTGCACCTGCTCCAGCCAGCCCACCTTGCGGCGCAGCTGCTCGGGGTCGGTCAGGCCTTCCTTGTAGAGCCAGTGGGCGGCCACGCCGTACTCGGCCACGCGGTGCATGTCGCGGGTGCGGATCTGCACCTCCAGCGGTTGCCCGCCGGGGGTGATGACGGTGGTGTGCAGCGATTGGTAGCCGTTGGGTTTGGGCTGGGCGATGTAGTCTTTGACCCGGCCGGGAATGGGCGGCCAGAGGGAGTGGACCAGGCCGAGGACGTGGTAACAGACCTGCTTTTCGCGCGCTTCCCGCTCGGTGGGGTTGCTGGCGGGTTTAGGGTCGAGAATGACCCGCAGCGCCAGCAGGTCGTAGATCTGTTCCAGGCTCTTTTCCTCGCGCTGCATCTTCTTCCAGATCGAGTAGAGGTGCTTGGTGCGCCCGGCCACCGAAAAGCCCTCCACCGAAAGGCCGAGCACGTAGTCTTTCTCGAGCGCGGTCTCGAGAGCGCTCTTGGCGTTGTCCACCACCTCGCGGTGCGCCTGGTCCAGGTGCTCCAGCCGCTCGGCCAGAGCCCGGTAGTCGTCCGGGTAAAGGTAGCGGAAGGCCAGGTCTTCCAGCTCTAGCTTGATCTGGCCGATGCCGAGCCGGTGCGCCAGCGGCGCGAAGATGTCGAGCGTTTCCTTGCTGATGCGCCGTTGTTTGGCGGGCGGCATGAACTCGAGGGTGCGCATGTTGTGGGTGCGGTCGGCCAGCTTGACGATGATGATCCGCAGGTCGCGGGTCATGGCGATGAACATCTGGCGCAGGTTCTCGGACTGCTCGTCCTCTACAGTGGCCGCCATCTTGGAGAGCTTGGAAACCTTGGTCTCACCCTCGACGATGCGGGCCACGTCGGGGCCGAAGTGCTCGCGAATGGTCGCGAAGGTCACCCGCTCCACGTCCTCGACCGTGTCGTGCAATAAGCCGGCGATCAGGCTGTCGGCGTCCATTCGCAGCTCCGCCAGGATCTCGGTGACCGCCACCGGGTGGGTAATGTAGGGCTCGCCCGACTTGCGCTTTTGGCCCTGGTGGGCTTCGTAGGCGAACTCGAGCGCCCCGCGCACCCGTTCCCGCTCGGCGGGGGCCAGGTAGTTCAGCTTGGGCTCCAGCTGCTTCCAGAGGGTTTGGGGGGTGACGGTCGCGGTGCTCATGGCAAATAAGTGTTTTCTAGTCTACCACGCGCTATCCGGGCTCCCAATAGAACATTCCCCGCCCGCAGGCGGGGATGTTGGTGCCGGGAAGGGGACTTGAACCCCTACGGCCTAAGCGGCCACTAGCCCCTCAAGCTAGCGCGTCTACCAATTCCGCCATCCCGGCGCGTAGCGCGCAAGTTTCATGGTAGCGAGCCGCGCGCGGGGTGTCAAGCAGA
>JALVWZ010000071.1 GCA_027023115.1 Thermaceae bacterium | reverse complement strand
CCACTCCCAGGCCGCTCACTTCCACGTCGGCGACCACCGAGTCACGGTATGGTTCGCGCACCAGGCGCAATTTGTGGACGACGATGTCGCGGCCCACTACGTTCCACCTCTGCCCGATATCTAGTGTTTTTTGCACGTCGAGCCGATAACTCTGGCTGAACGAGATGGCCAGTGCCGCCACGATCACCCCCAGGTGCACGGTATAGCCCCCAAAACGACGGTGGGAGTGGGCAAACTGCCCAAGAAAGGTCTTGAGCGGGCTGGCGCCGGTGGCCCTCGCCCGCCGTAGCGCCGGTCCGAAACTCAGCCAGCCCAGGGCCACCAGGTTGAAGAGGACGAAGCCAACGGTCAGACTAACCCAGAGCGTCCAGCCCACCACCAGCCCCAGCCCCGTACCAAGCACCAGGGCGATGGCCATCCAGACCACCACGCGCAGCGTTTCCGGCTCGGCCCGGCGCCAGGGTAGCACCGGCCCCAAACCCATTAGCAGCAACAGGAGGTAGCCCAGCGGCACGAAGAGCTGGTTGAAAAACGGCGCGCCCACCGACACCTTGGCACCGTTGAAGGCCTCGACTAAGAGCGGGAAGAGGGTTCCTAAAATGACTACGAAGGCCATCGTTACCAGCACCAACGCGCCGAACAGCAAAAGCCCCTCGCGCGAAAGCGGCTGCACCGCGCCAACGTCACGAACCTCGGACGAGACTCGTCCCAGAAGGCCAAAGCCAACCGCCAGTATTACCAACAGGAAGCTGAGGAAGATCGGCCCCACCGGGCCGCCGGCGAAGGCGTGGACCGACTCTATGACGCCGGAGCGGGTCAGGAAAGTGCCAAAGACGGTAGCCGCGAACGCCAGCGTCACCAGCGCAAAGTTCCAGGTTCGGAAGAGGCCGCGCCGCTCCTGCACCATCGCCGTATGCAAAAAGGCGGTGGCCAGCAGCCAGGGGATGAAGGAGGCGTTTTCGACCGGGTCCCAGCCCCAGTAGCCGCCCCAACCGAGGACCTCGTAGCTCCACCAGCCGCCGGCGTAGATGGCGGCGGTCAGGAATCCCCAGGCGATTATCAGCCACCACTTGGTCTCGGTCACCCAGGTCTGGTAGCGCCTGGTCCACATCGCGGCGATGGCGTAGGCGAACGGCACCGAAAGCCCGACGAACCCGAGATACATCAAGATGGGGTGAACCGCCATCATCCAGTGGTTTTGCAGCAGCGGATTGGGGCCGGGTCCGTCACTGGGGGGGTGCGGCAGAACGATGAAGGGGTTGATGACGAAGAGGACGTTTACCAAGAAGAACAGCTGAATGACGAAGAGCGTACCCAGCGCCACCGGGCTTATCCAATAGTCGCGCATGCGCCTGCCGGCGAGCCAGGTGTAGAGGGTCTGGAAAAGCGCCCAGAGAAGAATGGAGCCCTCGAGCGCCGCCCAAAGGGTGGCGAACTTGACCCAGGTAGGGTTGGCGCGGGTACTGTTGCTGGCGACGTAGATCACCGAAAAGTCGTCGCTCAAAAGAGCCCATTCCAGCGCTGCGAACGCCGCCAACGTGCCTAAAAACGACACCAGCGCCGCCCGCTTGGCCATCTGGATGTAGCGAGCGTCCCGGCTGTACCAGGCGGCCACGGCCGCCAGCAAGCCCAAAAGGGAGAAGAGGACGGCCACCACCAGGCTGACGTCGCCGACCGCTGCCGGAATCACTTGGCCTCCTCGAGCAGCTTGCGCACTTCGTCGGGGGTGTACTCGCCCTCTCGAGGCGCCTGATAGCTCTCCGAGTGTTTGATCAGCAGGTTATCTCCCTTGAAGACGTTACCTTCGAAGTGCCCCTCTACCACGACTCCCTGGTTATCTTTAAACAGCTCCGGCGGGGTGCCGGTGTGCTCCACCGGGATATCCACCACGCCGTCGGTAACTACGAACTTTAGCTCCAGCGTCTTGGGGTTGAAGTGCACGCTACCCTGCTTTACCAGCCCGCCCAGACGTACACGCTTGCCGGCGTACTTGGCGGGGTTGTCGGCGTACTCACTGGGCAAAACGTAGTAAACCAGACTCTTACCCAAGCCGCCCCAGGCCAGGTAACCAATGGCGGCCAAGATGATCAGGAACCCTATCAGGTACTTAGCCCTCACACTCCACCCCCAGGCGCCAAAGCAAGTAGGCGCCGTAACCGAACAAGAGAACGAAGGTGGCCGTGTAGACCGCGGTCACGAATATGCCGAGCGAGCTATTCATCCCAGTCCTCCTTTTGCGCCGCGCAGTACGCGACCTTGCCCTTTAGCCGCAGGAACAGAACGTAGATGATGTTAATGGCTACCAGGTTGACCAGCATCGCCAGCACCATCGGCGTGTCCATGTGCACCTTGCGGTTGATGATGTCGAAGGTGGCTGTCTGGTGAATACTGCGCCACCAATAGACCGACATATAGTTGATAGGGATGTTGACCACGCCCAGGATAGCGGCGGCGGCGGCGGCCTTGGCGCGGAACTCCGGATCTTCGATGGCCTGCCGCAAAAGAAAATAGCCTATGTAAAAGGCGGTCAGGATGGCGCTGGTGGTCAGCTTTGGCTCCCAAGTCCAGTAGACCCCCCACGTTGGCCGGGCCCACATCATGCCCCCGAAGAGGGTCAGCGTCATGAAAAGCAGCCCCACCTCGGCGCTAGCCGCCGAGAGGCGGTCGTAAGCCGGGTTTTGCTTCCAAAGGTATAGCACCGCGTAGATCATCGCCACGAAAAAGGCCAGATAAGCCGTCCAGGCCGCTCCGACGTGCACGTAAAGGATACGGATCAGATAGTGCTGCTGCACGTCGGGCGGTGCGGTAAAGGCTAGGTACTGGCCAACCGCCAGCACTAAAAGGCCGGCAGCTAGCAGAACGGCGTCTACGCTGTCAAAGGCGCTTTTGCGTGTGGTGCGATTCACTTGAATACCCCTCTTTCACAAGCGGCAGCCCGCCAGAAACACAACGTAGTAATCATAAGCATCTCGCAGCTTAAAGTAACACATGATTATTGAGGATTCTCCTAGGGTCTCATGAGAAGCAAACCCCGTCCGCAACGGCCTCGCTTACCCCTGCAACACCGGGGGCATACGGGGTTGGCGAGAATTGTAGATGTTTATCGGTTTAATCAAGTATAAACTTAGCTGTTCTCAGGACATTTAGCCCAGTAATTCGTTTATGATAACCATTAGATACCTCTACTGTCGCGTGTCGACAGGAAAGGACGGTGAGTATGAAGCGAGTTTTGTTGGTTGGGCTAAGCGTACTTGTCATGCTGGCCATGGCTCAGGCACCCCAAAAGGTGAGCCCCGAGCTGGCCAAACAGAAAGGTTGTTTGAGCTGCCACGAAGGCATCGAAGACATCATGCCCCCGAACAGCGGCATGATGATGCAGATCAAAGCCTTCGGCGCGCAGGCTAACGACCCGGCAGGCTGCGTCGTCTGCCACGGCGGTAACCCGCAGGGCCTCACTCCCGAGGAAGCGCACTCCGGCGCTCCGGAAGCGCTCAAGGCGCGCGGTCCGCAGGAGTTCTACCCCGATCCGGGCTCCATCTGGATCGCGAATCGCACCTGCGGTCAGTGCCACCCGGGCTACGACTACCGCCTCAACCTCTCGCTCATGCAAACTGAGGCCGGTAAGATTCAGGGCAACCTGCACACCTGGGGCTTCCCCGAGACCTGGGACGGCAAGACTCCTTACGGCAACTACGACGTCAAAGACACCGACGGCCCCGTTCCGCAGGTGGGCACCGAGGCCTACAAGAAGTACATGCACGAGCTGATGAAGCTCTACCCGCAGGCATTCCCCAGCGAGCTCAAGCAGCTTCCCGAGGTGACTACCGAGCAGGTCAAGAAGGACCCAAAGCTGGCTGCCATTACCTACCAGCGCCACGACTGCCAGCGCTGCCACGTCGGCGTCAACGGTCGCGAGAAGCGCGGTGACTATCGCGGTATGGGTTGCTCCTCGTGCCACATCCTCTACGGCGATGAGGGCTTTTACGAAGGCAACGACCCGACCATCAACAAGGAAGAGCGCGGCCACCCGTTGGCCCA
>JALVWZ010000070.1 GCA_027023115.1 Thermaceae bacterium | reverse complement strand
GTTTGCGAGGTCCAGGAGTCGTTGACCAGTCGTCCCATGACGAAAATGCCGTCGCCCTTCTTCAGGTTGGCGGCCCACTCGGCGAGTTCGCGCCAGGCCTGCACGTCGAAGAAGTGCGTCTTTTCCTGCTCGGCTCCGCGCGAGACGTAGCGCTCGTTGACCGCCAGGCCGATGCGGATGACCGCGGTCCCCTGCGGCGTGTAGCGCAGTTCGGGGTCGCGGGTCAGGTTGCCGATCAGGGTTACCTGGTTGAGCCCTTCGCGCAGGCGCTCCTGGCCGCGGGCGTCGGTTACGGTCTGTTCTTCGCCCTTGTCTCCGCGGTCGAGCACCTCCAGCCGGTCCACGCGCACGTCTACGGCGCTGCGGCGGCCGGCGTCGGACTCCCAGCTGCGGTAGTCGAGCCGTCCGTCTACGAAGACGGGAGTGCCGGCGCTGAGCTGCTCGGCGAGCATCTCGGCGTAGCGGGCGAACATCTTGACCCGGTGGTACCAGGCCAGCTCGCGCACCTCACCGCTCTCGGTGGTCACCTGGTCGTTGCCGGCCACGGTTACCTCGAGCACGGCGAGCCCTCCCGGCGTATAGCGCAGCTCGGGGGTCTGGGTCACGGTACCGATCAGCAGGATGCGGTTCAAACCTTTCGCCATAGGAACATTCTAGCTTAAGCTAGCCCTTCTTGGTCTTCCACTCGGGACGATCGCGCACGATGAGAACGCGGCGCACGTTGTCGCGAATGCGCAGCTCGGCTTCCAGGGGCGCTGCTTCGCCCGCTCCCATCTCGACCGTGTAGAAGATGTAGTAGCCTTCGTGGTCCTTTTCGATGGGGTAGGCGAGGCGGCGGTTGCCCCACTCGTCTATCGCTTTTACCTCGGCCTTGTGCTTGTCCAGAGCGCTCTGGATCATGTCCTTTTCGAGCTGCAACTGGGTAGGCTCGAGGTTGGGGTTAAGAATAATCCCCACGTCGTATTGCGGCATGTTCACCCCCTCTCATAGGTAGGCTGGCCCAAAGCGGGCCGCAAGGTTTGATTATAGCAGCAATTCGCGCCTTTTGTGCCGATGGGTAGGAGGTGGGATGTAGGAGGTGGGGTGTGGGAGGAAAAAGGTTCGTGGTACGTAGTGCAAAGTTCGTGGTGGGTAGTTTGAATCGAATGCGTTATGCGCGAGGCGAAGTATCGCGGTGTTTCCACAGGCTACGAGCCACGAGCCACTAGCCGGTTTTAATACCCCCACCCCAACCCTCCCTGAAGGGGAGGGGGCTTTGCTCGATGCAAGTTGCGAGACGCGGGCGTCGTGCCGCCGTCATCACGAACCACGCACCGTGAACCCACGGGGCGGACCCGCGGGTCCGCCCCTGCGTCGAGATGAACCACGAGCCAAGAGTCACAAACTACGAAGCAAGACTACAGGCCACAAGCCACGGGCCGCCTGCCTCCTTTTCCCGATTCCCCGGACGGGGCCGGACGCGCCGGCCGAGATCCGGGGCCCATGCCGCTCGGAACGCCAAGACTTTGTCGCCGCCGTCCCGTTCACCACGAGTTACGCGCTACGGGCCGTCCCGTCGCCGTCACCACGTACTGCGCACTACGTACCACGTACTAGTAGGGGCGGACCTGCGTGTCCGCCCCTACGCACCGCTTTTCTTCTTCGCCCGGCCGTAGGCCATTCGCAGTTTGAACATTGCCCGCTTGTGCAGCTTGGCGGCCTCTTCGGCGGTCACGCCCAGGTTGGCGGCGGCCTGCTCGAGGGGCACCCCCTCGCCCTCGGTCTGTGCCACCAGGCGCCGTTCGGCCTCCTCGAGGCCAGCGGCAAAGGGCTCCAGGTCGGCCCAGGTGGCCTTGGGCGCAGCCTTCTTTTTGGCGCTTTTCTTGCGGGTCGTCTTTTTGCGGCCACCCTTGGCGGCGGTGCGTTTTTTGAGGTTGGGGTAGGCGTAGTCCTCACAGTCCGGGTTGGAGCACTTGAGGACTTCTTTCTTGCCCTTCTTGACCATGATCCAGCCGCACTTGGGGCAGGTCTGCTCGGTGGGGGGATCGAAGACCACGAAGTCGCAACCCTGCTTGTTGCAACGGTAGTAAGGCTTGCCGCGGCGGCTGATCTTGCGGACTATCTCGCCCTCCTTGCACTTGGGGCAGGTGATGCCGGTGGAGGGGGCCTCGTCGCGGGTGTAGTCACACTTCGGGTAGGCGCTACAGGCAATGAACGAGCCGTAGCGGCCCCACTTGCGCACCAGCGGCGCGCCGCACTTGGGGCAGTTCTCGCCGATGGGTTCCGGCTGCCGTTTTTCCTCGAGCGGCTCGGTGTAGGTGCACTCCGGGTAGCCGGTGCAGCCCAGGAACTGGCCGAAGCGGCTCACCTTGACCTCGAGCGGTCGGCCGCAGACCGGGCAGGTCTTGCGCGGCACCTGCGAAAGTTCCTCGGTAAACGGCTCGAAGAACTCGCGCACCACCGCCGGCCACGGCTTCTTACCCTCCTCCACCTCGTCCAGGCGGTCCTCGACGCTGGCGGTGAACTCGTAGGCCACCACTCGCGGAAAGTGTTCCACCAGGAACGAAACGACCCGCTTGCCCAGCTCGGTGGGCTTCAGGGCCCGCCCCTGGCGCTCGACGTAGGCGCGCTTTTCCAGCGTCTCGATGGTCGGCGCGTAGGTGGAGGGGCGGCCGATGCCCAGCTCTTCCATCTTCTTGACCAGGCTGGCGTCGGTGTAGCGCGGCGGCGGCTGGGTGAAGTGTTGTTCGGCGTTCAGCTCGAGCAGCCGGGCCGCCACGCCCGCCTCGAGTTCCGGGAGCGGCTGATCGTCCTGTTGGTCGCGCCCCCAGACGCGCAGGAAGCCGTCGAACTTGAGGATGGAGCCGGCGGCGCGGAAGGTGAACTTGCCGCCCCGCACGGTGATGACCGTCTGGTCGTAGACCGCCGGCGTCATCTGGCTGGCCACGAAGCGACGCCAGATGAGGTCGTAGAGCTTGTACTCTTCGTCCGAGAGATAGCGGCGGACCTTGTCGGGCGTCCGCTCCACGCGGGTGGGGCGGATGGCCTCGTGGGCGTCCTGAACGTTGCTCTTTTTGCCGCGGTAGTAGTTGGGCTTGGGCGGCAGGTAGTCCGCGCCGAAGGCTTTGGGAATGAAGCTGCGCGCTTCACTGACGGCCTCGGGAGCGATGCGTACCGAGTCGGTGCGCATGTAGGTAATCAGGCCCACCGGCCCCTCGCTGCCCAGGTTGACGCCTTCGTAGAGCCGCTGCGCCACCCGCATGGTGCGCCCGGCGCCCCAGCCGAGGCGGCTGGAGGCGGCCTGCTGCAGGGTCGAAGTGGTGAACGGCGGCAGGGCGTGGCGCTTTTTCTCCTTGCGCTCCACCGCCTCCACCCGCCAGGCGTCCACCGCCTTAATCTCGCCCTCCACTTGCCGCGCCGCCGCCTCGGAGGTGATCAGAAAGGCTTCTTTCTTCTTGTCCAGCACGCGCCGGCCGTCAACCTCGAAGAGCTCGGCGGCAAACTCGGCGCCGGCGTCGAAGCGGCCGCTTACGGTCCAGTACTCCTTGGGAACGAAGGCCTCGATCTCGGCCTCGCGCTCGGTCACCAGGCGCAGCGCCACCGACTGCACCCGGCCGGCGGAGAGGGCCCGCTGGCGGAACTGCGCCGAGAGCACCGGGCTGAGGTTGTAGCCCACCAGCCGGTCGAGCACCCGCCGCGCCTGCTGCGCGTCCACCAGGTTCTGGTTGATGGGCGTGGGCTCCTTGACCGCCTGCTTGATTACCCGTGGGGTTATTTCGTGAAAGTGGACCCGCAGCGGCTGTTGCGGGTCGAGCTCGAGCAGTCTGGCGACGTGCCAGCTAATGGCCTCGCCTTCGCGGTCGGGGTCGGTGGCGAGCAGCACCCGGCCGGCCTTCTTGGCCGCTTTCTTGAGGTCGCTGACGACCTTTTGTTTATCCTTCTTGACTACGTACTTGGGCTGGAAGTCGTGCTCGAGGTCTACTCCCAGGTCGCGCTGGGGCAGGTCGGCTACGTGCCCGACGCTGGCCTTGACCTCGTAACCCGAGCCCAGAATTTTCTTGATGGTCTTGGCCTTCGCGGGCGACTCGA
>JALVWZ010000069.1 GCA_027023115.1 Thermaceae bacterium | reverse complement strand
AGGCCGTGGCGCTGATGGAGAAGCACGACCTGACAATCGACGAGGTGGACGCCCTCACCGGTCCGCTGATCGGGCGGCCCAAGAGCGCCATCTTCCGCACCGCCGACCTGACCGGCCTGGACGTGCTGAAGATGGTGGCCGACGAGCTGGCTCACACCACCGGTGAGGACTTTTCCCTGCCGGACTGGGTCCTGAAGGTCATCGAAGGCGGCTGCCTGGGCGACAAGACCAAGTGCGGCTTCTACAAGAAAGAGGGCAAGGAGATCTACACCCTCGACTGGAAGACGCTCGATTACAAGCCGCGCGAAAAGCCCAAGATCCCCGGCGTGGACCAGGTCAAGCAGCTCTCGCTGCCCAAACGCATAGCCGCCGTGCTCGACCTGCCCGGCAAGTACGGCGCCTTCCTGCGCGACCTATTCGCCGTCAGCAGCCACTACACCCTCGTCAAGACGCCGGAAATCGCCTACGACATCGTCAGCGTGGACCGGGCGCTCAAGTGGGGCTTTGGCTGGCGGATGGGCCCCTTCGAGCAGCTGGACGCGGTGGGCCTGGAAAAGACTGTCGAGCTGATCGCCGCCGCCAGCCTTGAAAAGCCCGAGCTGCTGGAGAAAGCCGAAGGCTCCTTCTACAAGAAGGAGGGCGCGGAGCGCAAGATGCTGGCCCTCGAGGGCGGCTACGTGCCGGTGCCGGCGCTGCCCGGGGTCATCGAGATCGCCGCGCTCAAGGACGCCGGCAAGGTCGTCAAGGAGTCCAAAGACGCCGCCCTCTACGACATGGGCGACGGCGTGTTGCTGCTCGAGTTCCGCACCAAGATGGGCGCGCTGGGCGAGGGCATCTTCAAGATGCTCGACTACGGCATGAAGCACATAGAGCAGAACGACCTGGCCGGCCTGGTAATCGGCCGCGAGGACGAGCGCGCCTTCTCCGCCGGCGCCAACCTGGCACTCATCCTGATGCTGGCCCAGGAGGGCGACTGGGACGAGCTGGAAATGGCCGTCAAGCTCTTCCAAAAGAGCACCATGCGCCTGCGCGAGGCCCCCTTCCCGGTGGTGGTGGCGCCTTTCGGCCTCACCCTGGGCGGCGGTTGCGAGATGACGCTGCACGCCGACCGGGTCCAGGCGGCCGCCGAGAGCTACATCGGTCTGGTCGAGGTGGGCGTGGGCCTCATCCCCGCCGGCGGCGGCACCAAGGAACTCCTCTTCCGCTTCAGCGAGGAGCTGGCCCCCTATACCGGCGCCGAGGCCGACCCGTTCGCGGCGGTCAAGCGCGCCTTCGAGATCATTGCCATGGCCAAGACCTCGACCAGCGCCCTGGAAGCCTTCGAGATCGGCTATCTGCAAAAAGGCGACCGCATCTCGGTCAACAAAGACCGCCTGCTGGCCGACGCCAAAGCGCGCGTTCTCGACCTGGCGCCCGATTACGTCAGCCCGGTGCGCGGCAAGATTACCGCCCTTGGCAAGGAGGCGCTGGGGAACCTCAAGTACGCGGTCTGGAGCTTCCGCGAGGCCGGCCAGATAACCGATCACGAAGTGAAGATCGCCAGCGAGCTGGCCTACGTGCTCTCGGGCGGCGACGGACCACCGCGCCAAGTGACGGAGTGGGACATTCTCGACCTCGAGCGCGAGGCCTTCCTGAAACTTCTCGGTACCCGTAAGACCCAGGAGCGGATCGCCCACACCCTCAAGACGGGCAAGCCGCTGCGCAACTAAAGGAGGAGATGATGCGCGAAGCCGTAATCGTAAGCGCCGCCCGCACGCCGGTGGCGAAGGGTAAGAAGAACGGAGCGCTGGCGAACGTTCACCCGGTGGAACTGAGCGCTCTGGTGATGAAGGAAGTGGTGGGCCGCGTTGGTTTCGACCCCGCGAGGCTCGACGACGTGCTCTGGGGCTGCGCCATGCCGGAAGCCGCCCAGGGCCTGAACATCGCCCGCCTCTCGTTGCTCAAGGCCGGTTTTCCGGTGCACGTTCCCGGAGCGACGGTCAACCGTTTCTGTTCCAGCGGCTTGCAGACTATTGCCATGGCCGCCCAGGCCATCGTCAGCGGCATCAACGATGTGGTGCTGGCCGGCGGCATCGAGATGATGAGCCAGGTGCCGATGTCGGGCTTCCACTATCGCCTCGAACAGAGCCTGACGCCGGACGAGTGGAGCCCCGAGACCTACTCGAGCTACATCGGCATGGGCTTTACCGCCGAGCGGGTGGCCGAGCGCTGGGGCGTCAGCCGCGAGGAGCAGGACAAGTGGGCCCTGCGCAGCCACCAGCGGGCGCACGCCGCCGAGAGCGAAGGCCGCTTCAAGGACGAGACCATCCCGGTGCCGGTGCAAAAGGTGAGTTGGAAGGGCCGTAAGAAGAAAGTGGAGGAGGCGGTCTTCGACTACGAAGAGTTAATCCGCCCCGACACCAACCTCGAGGCACTGGCCAAGCTGCGCCCGGCCTTCAAGCAGGGCGGCACCGTCACCGCCGGTAACGCCAGCCCCTACTCCGACGGTTCCGCCGGCGTGCTGGTAATGGAAAAGAGCGTTGCCGAGGCCCTCGGCCTGCCCATACTGGCCAAGTTCGTGACCTTCCAGGTTGCTGGCGTGGAGCCCGACGTGATGGGCGTTGGGCCGGCCAAGGCGGTACCCAAGGCGCTCGAGAAAGCGGGCTGGAAGATGGACGACGTCGACCTGATCGAGTTCAACGAGGCCTTTGCCGCGCAGGTGGTGGCGGTGATGCGCGAGCTGGAGATGCCTGAGGAGAAGGTCAACGTCAACGGCGGCGCCATCGCGCTGGGGCACCCGCTGGGGGCGACCGGCGCCAAGCTGACCACCCAGCTGATCCACGAGTTGCGGCGGCGCGGCGGCGGCCGCGGTTTGGTGACGATGTGCATCGGCGGCGGCATGGGCGCTGCCGGCTTGTTCGAGGTTTACGGAGCGTAAGGAGGAGAAGATGGCTGACAAACCGCTTTGGAAGAAGGGTGGCGGCTGGCTGCTGGAAAGGCCGCAGGCCGCGCTGACCCCCGAGGAGTTTGACGATACCGTGCGCATGATCGCCGAGACCACGCGCACCTTCGCCGAGCGCGAAGTGCTGCCGGTGCTCGACGAGATGGAGCACGACAAAGAAAAGATGTACGAGCACTCGGTCCGGCTGATGAAGAAGGCCGGCGAACAGGGCCTTTTGGGTCCCGACGTGCCCGAGGAGTACGGCGGGCTGGAGCTGCCCAAGGTGGTCACCAGCGTGATCGCCGAGAAAATCTCGATCACCGGTGGCTTTTCGGTAACCTTCAGCGCCCATACCGGCATCGGTACGCTGCCGATAATCTACTTTGGCACCCCCGAGCAGAAGGCCAAGTACCTGCCCAAGCTGGCCAGCGGCGAGTGGATCAGCGCCTACTGCCTTACCGAACCCGGTTCCGGCTCCGACGCCCTCAGCGTCAAGACCACGGCCGTTCTCACGGAAGACGGCAAGCACTACGTGCTGAACGGCACCAAGCAGTTCATCACCAACGCCGGCTTCGCCAATCTTTTCATCGTCTTCGCCAAGATAGACGGCGAGAAGTTTACCGGCTTCATCGTCGAGCGTGATACCCCCGGCCTCAGCCTGGGGGCCGAGGAGCACAAGATGGGCATCCGCTCCTCCAGCACCCGCTCGGTCATCCTCGAAGACGTCAAGGTGCCCGTCAAGAACGTTCTGGGCGAGATCGGCAAGGGGCACAAGATCGCCTTCAACGTCCTCAACATCGGTCGCTACAAGCTGGGCGCGGCGGCGGTGGGCGCGGCCAAGGAGGTTCTCAAGGAGTCGGCCAAGTACGCCCTGGCCCGCCAGCAGTTCAACCTGCCGATCGCCAAGTTTGGCGCCATCAAGCAAAAGCTGGCGCGGATGGCGGCGCAGATCTACGCCGCCGAGTCGGCCACCTACCGCACCGTCGGGCTGATCGACGACGAGATCGAAGCGCGCGGTAAGGAAAACGCCGTGGACGCCATCGAGGAGTACGCCATCGAGGCCTCGATCATCAAGGTGCTGGGTAGCGAGGTGCTAGATTACGCCGCCGACGAGGGCGTGCAGATTCACGGCGGTTACGGCTACGTCGAAGAATACTGGGTGGAGCGCGCCTACCGCGAT
>JALVWZ010000068.1 GCA_027023115.1 Thermaceae bacterium | reverse complement strand
GCGACACCAAAAAGGAAGGCAGCGGCCTGGGCCTGACCATCGTCAAGCGGGTGGTCGAGGCCCACGGTGGCGAGGTGAGCGTCGACAGCTACCCCGGGCGCGGTAGCACCTTCACCATCACCCTGCCGCGGCTGGTGGGGGCCCGCGGCGGCGGCGCGCTGGCCCTGCGGGTGCTGGTTCTGACCGCCCTCTTGGGGCTGGTGGTCACCCGTTTGCCTATCTATCCAGTGCCGCTCGAGGCCCAGACCCCACAAGGCGCGCAACGGCTTGGGCCCACCGCCACCCTTGCCGACGGAGGCACCGTGCGCCTCGGCAGCGCCGTGCTGCGCTTCGACCCCGGCAGCAAGCTGCAATTGAGCGCCAAGCGCAGCCTCTGGGGTGGCGACTTGCGCTCCAACCTGCGGGTGGAAGAGGGGGGCGTTGGCGTCGTGCGTAACGGGCCCCGGCCCGTCCTCAAGGTGGCCCTCAACTACGCCAGCCTGACGCCGCGCGGCACCAAGTTCTATGCCGCCAGCGGCGCCAGCGACCGGGTCAGCCTCTACGGTGGTGCCCTCGCCCTGCGCGCCCCCGGCTATAGCGGCAGCCTGGCTCCGGGTGAAGGTGCGGCGATCAGCGCCGCCGGGGTGACCAAGCGCAAGCTGCCGGCAGCGCCGCAGGTGCGCGCCGCCAGCACCGACGGCCGCCTGACGCTGCGCTGGCTGCCAGTGGCGGGAGCCGTTTCCTATCGCGTGGAAATGCTGGCTGGTGGGGCATTGGTTGGCCAGTGGCAAACCAAAGAAACCAGCTGGAGCTACGAGCCGCGGCAGGACCGCCGCGTGGAGGTGCGGGTGCGGGCCGTGGACGACCTGGGTCTGGTCGGTCCGGCCAGCGCGCCGCAAACCTTCCTGGAGAACGCCTCGCTCTATCGGGGGCACCAGCTCTTCTTGCAGGGCAAATATCAGGAGGCGGCCAAGCTGCTCGAGAAGGCTACCGCCTTCGCGCCCGCCAATCCGCGCGCCTGGCTGGAGCTGGGCCTGAGCCTCTTGAAGAGCGGCGACGTAGCCGGCGGCAAGAAGGCGCTCGAGCGCGCCCTGGAACTCGAGCCGGACTATGAAAAGCAGGTTGCTTTGCCGCTGGCCGAAGCCCTCGAGCAAAGCGGCGACCTGCAACAAGCGGCTCGTTATTACGACATTGCCCGCGACATCTCCCCGCGCGACGCCATTTTGGGCGAGGTGCGCGTCAGCCTGGGGCTGGGCGACGCCGCGGCCGCCGAGAAAAGCGCTTGTGCCTGGCTCAAGGAACACCCGAGCGACGGCACCGTGGCCGCGTTGTTGCGTCGCGCCCTCGACGCTCAGAACAAGCGCTACGCCGAACCCGGCTGCCCGGTGTTCCAGGAGCCGCCCAAGCCAAAGCCAAAGCCGGCACCAAAGCCCAAACCAAGGCCAAAACCAAAACCCGCGCCAAAGCCGGAACCCAAACCGGCCCCCAAGCCAAAGCCGGCACCCCCGGAACCGGTTTGCAACCCCTTCTGCAACTAAGTGTAGGGTTTGAACACGTTGTTCAAGCCCCCCACTACGCCACGAGCATCTTCCCTCATTACCCCAGCTAAAGCTGGGGTCCAGGACCGTTTCAGGAGTCGCGTTTGGGGACTATGTCGTCACCATTGTTTCTTACGACACGCGCGAGCGATGGAGACTGCGCCGGTCTGGACTGGCTCGCGCGAGCCAAAGGCACGCCCCGCTGGAATGACGAAACGGCGGTAAGTAGCTTGTAGCTTGTGGCCCGTGGCACGTGGTTTATCTCGTCGTAGGGGGCGGACACGCGGGTCCGCCCTTTGGGTTCGTGGTGCGTGGTGGCGGCGACGGAACGCCCGCGGCTTGCAACCCGCATCCAATAAAGCTCCCTCCCTTTGGGGAGGGACGGGGAGGGGGTTTTGGCGATGCATGTACCAAAACGCCCGCTGCTGTTACCTGCCCCGCCCACCTCCTACAACCCACCACCTACATCCTATTCACCACCTACCACGCACTACGTACTACGTACCGCATCATCCCCGGACTCTATGAACAGCGTGTTGGGTGGTTACGACTAAGGCTACGACGGCCTTTTCGCGTTGCTGAGTGGAGATAGCGTATAATCGAGCTTGAGAATGTCAAAGGTTCTGATACTGGAAGACGACCCTCAAGTCGCGCAGCTGCTCCAGATCGCTCTCGAGCGGAAAGGCCATACCGCGCTCTGGGCCAGCAGCGGCCAGGAAGCGCTCGACCACCTACCCAATACCGACCTGCTGGCCCTCGACCTGGGCCTGCCCGACGTGGATGGGGTGGAGTTCTTAAACCAGGTGCGCCGCGTCCGCCCGCGCCTGCCGGTGCTGGTGTTGACCGCCAAGGACGACGAGCAGACCAAGGTCTACTGCCTGGAGATAGGCGCCGACGACTACATGACCAAGCCCTTTTCGGTGCTCGAGTTCACCGCCCGCGTTGCCGCCCTGCTGCGCCGTACCTACGGCGCCCCGCGCTTGCGGGTCGGGGGCCTCCTCCTCGACGAGGACGCTCACCGCGCTACCCTGGAGGGCAAGCCGCTCAAGCTCTCCAAGACCGAGTTTGCCCTCCTGCGCACCCTGGCCAGCGCCCCCGGCCGCGTCTGGACCCGCAACGAGCTGTTGGAATCGGTCTGGGGTCTGGGCTTTGATGGCACCGACCGCGTCGTCGACGTTTACATCAACATGCTCCGCAAAAAACTTGGGGACGACCCACGCGATCCGCGCTACATAGAAACGATGGTCGGCGTCGGTTACCGGATGCTCGACGCCCGCCCCAAGAACCCTACCCTCTCATAGTTTCTTTACAAGTTTTTTACCCAACTTGATATTCAAGGCAATCCCCCCAAACGGGGGATGTTTTATTGGAAAAAGGTATTAGTATAGAGTTTAGTGTTGGAGGCGAAGAGCCGTCTTCTTGTAAGCGGGCGCCTGAGAGGACGGGGAGCCAGTGGCGCGACCGGCCACGCGCGAGCGGTACGAACCGCCGCGCAAAATCTTTCGCTGCGGGGTGTTTGAAGTGGCCATTTTTGGAAGCCTGAACCATATGTCGCTCGACGACCTACTACCTTTTCTATCCAGCCGCGACGGCGCGCTGGAGATTTTTAACCTTAAGCGCCTGCCGCGGGTAACCCTCTATTTCCGCGCCGGCAGGCTGCACTGCATTTACCTGGGCAACAAGCCGGTGGATTCGTTGCAGGCCCGTAGCGTCATCGGCGAACTGATCGAAGCCCGCAAGGGCAGCTTCGAGTTCATTCCCGGAGCCCGCCCGGCCGCTTGCAGCCGGCCGCTGGGCTGGCCGGTTGACCGAATGCTCATCTCGGTTACCACCACCTACGACGAATACGCCCAGGTGGCCGATCAGTTGCCGCACCCCGAAACCGTCTTCACCCTGACCCACATCGCCGTGCCTGACGACACCCGCATCAGCGACTTTTGGAAGCGCTCCTACATTTACCTCCAGGAGGGCGCCTCGGCTCAAAAGCTATCGCAAAAACTGGGCATGCCGCTGGATCACTGCCGCTTTTACCTGCACAAACTGCGTCAGCTCGGCGCGGTAGCACCGGCGCGGGCCACGGCTCAGCAAAAGAAGAAGCCACAGCGTGCCGGCGTTGCCGCCCGCCTGCTCAGCTCGCTCAAGAAACGTTTTTTCGGTGAGGAGAACGCATGGAGCCGCTAAAGGTAGTCGTTGCCGGACCGGTGGGAGCCGGGAAGAGCACCCTCATTCGAACCCTCTCCGAAACCGCGGTGGTGGATACCGACGCCCTGGCCAGCGAAGACATCGGCAAACCAACCACCACCGTAGCGATGGACTACGGCACCATCCATCTGGGCGACCAGCTGCTCTACCTCTTTGGCACCCCCGGCCAGGACCGCTTCGACTTCATGTGGGACGTCCTCTCCGAAGGCGCGCTGGGCCTCTTGCTGCTAATCCGCGGCGACAAGCCCGAAGACTTCGTGCCCGCCCGGCGTCTGCTCGACTACCTGACCTCGCGGCAGCCGGTCCCCTACGTGCTGGGCGTTACCCGGCAGGACCAGCCGCCAGTCTGGGGCCCCGAGGAAGTAGCGCCGTTCTTTGGCGTTCCCCTCGAGCGGGTG
>JALVWZ010000067.1 GCA_027023115.1 Thermaceae bacterium | reverse complement strand
CCCCTTGGGGGAGGGGTTTTAGAACCGGCTCGTGGCCTGTAGCTTGTAGCTTGTGGAAACACCGCAGTACGTCGCATCGCGCGTTCCTGATGCGACGACATGCCCACATCCCACTTCCTACCTCCTACTACCTACCACGCACTACGTACTGCCCCCTCCTGGACTTTGTGAACGACGTATTGGGAAGTTACGGCTAGCTACTCGACCGGTACGCTGCGGCCGCGCTTCTTGGGGACCACGACTTCCAGCACGCCCAGCTTGAGGCTGGCCTGGGCCTCTCCTTCGACGATCGGCTCGGGAAGACTGAGCACCCGCCGGAAGTAACCGCCCGGGCGTTCGCCGACCACCGGCCTGCCCCCTTCGGGGTGAAGGCGCACGCCGGCGATGGTTATGGTGCGCCCCTCTTCGGCCAGCTCAAGGTCTTCGGGTTTGACGCCGGGAACGTCTATCAGGATCCGGTAGGCGTCGCCTTCGTCCAGCACGTCGAGAGGCGGCGTCCAGTCACCCACGTTACCGCTATCCAAACGCGCTTCGAGAGCCTCGATGCGCCGTTTCAACTCCAATAACTTTTCTATGGCTGCCCAACGATCGCTGCGTTCCAGTTCCATACCGCCTCCCGACCCCAGCATAGCGTGCTCGGTAGGATGGTGTCGTGAGGGTTCCCGTGCTCACCGGTCCCAGCGCCAGCGGCAAGTCGGCGCTGGCGCTCAAGCTGGCGGAGCATTGGCCGATAGAAGTGGTCAGCGCCGACGCCACCATGGTCTACCGCGGCATGGACATTGGCACCGACAAGCCGAGCACCGCGGAGCGCGCCAGGGTCAGGCACCACTTGGTGGACGTCGTGGAGCCGAACGAGCCCTACGACGCGGTGCGTTGGGTGGAGGAGGCCGAACGGGCGATTGCCGAGGTGCTGGCGCGGGGCCGGCTGCCCCTGGTGACCGGCGGCACCATTTACTACCTGCGCGGCCTCACCGAGGGTCTGCCCGGTACGCCGCCGCCCGATAGCGCCGTGCAGGAGGCCATCCGAGCGGAGCTGGCGGCTCGGGGCGAGGAGACGCTCTTGGAAGAGTTGACGCAGGCCAGCCCCACCGATGCCCGACGCGTGGCGGGCAACCCGCGGCGGCTGGTGCGGGCGCTGGAGATTTTGCGCCGCACGGGCCGGCCGCCGGCGTCGTTCCCGCGTCGGCAGCCGCGCTTTCGCTACGCCAAGCTGGTCCTCTGGCCGCGGCGGGAAGAGCTGAAGCCGTTGGTCTGGGAGCGGGCCGCCTGGCAGTTCGAACACGGCCTGATAGAGGAGGTGGCCGCCCTGCTGGCCCGCTATCAGTCCATGCCCACCGCCATGCAGTCCATCGGCTACAAGGAGGTTTGGCGCTACCTGCGCGGCGAGTGGAGCTATGAGCAGGCGCTCGAGGCCGACCGCCGCGCCGTCTGGAAGCTCATCAAGCGCCAGTACACCTGGCTGCGGCGCGAGCCGGGCGACGTGACCTACCTGCCGCGCCGGGGCCAGGCCGCCTGGCCGGGCTTGCAAGGCTGGATGGAGAGACGCTTTCCTGAGTTCGTTACGTAGAGAGCTCGCCGTGTAGACGTTGGCGGAAACGAGGGGAACGGTGAGCCGGGCGTTGGGCGCGACACTCGACTAGGAGATCTTCGGCATGGTGACGCGAATAGAAGCTCGCGGCGCAAGCCAGCGCGGCAGCTTTGGCATGCATGGTCTATCTCCGGGGCCCAACATACGTTTTGGCGGACGATTAAAGACCGCCAAGTCATGAGCAGCCATCGAGCTGCGCACCGCCTTGTATTTTAGCGCGGTACTAGCCTTCCGCCAGCTCGTAAGGTATCCGCTCGGCGGAGATGACCGCCGTGGCCAGCGACAGGAACTTGACCTCTTCGGGGTCGGCGCGGCTGGTGAGGACCATCGGCGCCCGCGCGCCCATGATGATGCCGGCGGCGCGCACCTTGGCGAAGTAGATCAGGCTCTTGTAGAAGACGTTGCCGACGTCGATGTTGTCGACTATCAAAATATCGGCCTTGCCGGCCACCGGGCTCTTGATGCCCTTGATGCGCGCGGCTTCTTCGCTGACGGCGTTGTCGAGGGCCAGCGGCCCGTCTATGACCGCCCCCTTGATCTGGCCGCGGTCGGCCATCTTGGCTATGATGGCGTCTTCGACGGCGGTGTCCATCTCCGGGTTGACCACTTCGACCGCCGCCAGAAGCGCCACCCGCGGCTCGCTGACGCCCAGGACGTGGGCCAGGGTGACGGCGTTTTCGACTATCTGGATCTTGGCCTTCAGGTCGGGGTTAATGTTCATGGCTCCGTCCGACATCATGAAGATGCGGTCGTAGCCCTTGGCCTCGTAGACGAGGACGTGTGAGAGCAGGCGGCCGGTACGCAGGCCCCACTCGCGGTTGAGTGCGGCGCGCAGAAAATCGGAGGAGTGCACCATGCCCTTCATCAGGATGTCCGCTTCGCCCTTGGAAACCAGCTGGGTGGCCAGTTCGGCGGCCTCGGCCGGGGTTTGAGCGGGGCGGATGTCGAGGTTGTGGGCGCGAATGTGCAGCTCGCCGGCGATGCGGCGGATGCGCTCGGGGTTGCCGAAGAGGACCGGATGAACCAGCCCTTCCATACGGGCCTCGTTGACCGCCTGGATAACGTGTGCCTCCTCGGCGGCGGCGACGGCGACCCGCTTGGGGCCCTTCACCTGGGCGATCAGCCGTGCCAGCTCGAGCAGGCTGTTCATGTCGCGAATGGGTTGGATGTCTCTAAAGTCCAGCATTTCCATGGCTAACCTCGCGTATCCGCAGCGGTTCCTCAACGCCGCTGAGAGCGCGGAAAACTCCCTCGGCGAGCGCTTCCATCTCGAACTCTCCCGGCCAGACGGCGACCGGCGCGGCCCACTCCAGCCGCTTGCTGATTTCCCGGACCACGTAGTCAAAACGGGCTACGCCGCCGGTGATGAAGAAGGTGCGGGGCCGTGTGGCCGCCGCCATCCCAAGCATGTATTTTGCCACCTGTAAGACGTAGGCGTCGACCACCAGCTTTACCTCCGCTTCTCCCAGGCGGCGCTCGAGGGCGAGCAGGTCGTCACTGCCGAGCAGCCCCTTGAAGCCGGAGTTGCGACCGAAGAGCTCGCGGGCGCGTTCTGGCCCCAGCGCGGCCGTTTTTTCGATTACCCCGTAGACGGGCACGGTGCCGGTGCGGTTGGGGCTGAAGGGGCCTTCGCCGAGGAGGGCGTCGTTGGCGTCCACCATGCGGCCGCGACAAAAGCGGGCCACCGAGCTGCCGCCGCCGAGGTGGGCTCCCACCATCGGCGTACCGGCGAACTCGCCCCCCACCGCGGCGGCCGCCTTGCGGGCCACGTAACGCAGGTTGAGGGCGTGGATGCGGCTGCGCCGGGGAATGCCGGCGGCACCGCTGATGCGGGCGACCGGCTCCATCTCGTCGGTGGTGGGCGGGTCTACCACGAAAGCCGGCAGGTCGTACGTCCGCGCCAGCTCCAGTGCCAGGGGCGCCGCCAGGTTGGCCGGGTGGGCGCCGTAAGGGGCCGCCAGCAGAAGCTGCGCCATTTCCTCGTCCACCACGTAGACTCCCGCCGGCACCGGCCCCAAAAGACCGCCACGGGCAGCTATGGCCGCGAAGGGCAGCCAAGCGGCGGCACGCTCGCGCACCAAGCCGCGCCGCGCCTCCAGGTCGGCCGCCAGCGTGGGCTTGGGGGAGTGTCTTTCGGTGTGGGTTTCCAGGGTGGTAACGCCCTTTTCGTCAGCTTCCAAAAGCGCCAGCTTGGTGCTGGTAGAACCGGGGTTGATGGCGAGCACCCTCACGCTTTCCAGGATACACGTAGCGCCGCCCGTGCGGTGGCGTGCTTACTCACTCGGACTTAATAACAACGCACTAAGATTGTATGCGGAGGTGCATGTAAGATGTCGATGAGAAAATCCTTGCTTGGCCTATTGAGCGTCGCCGCCCTGGCGGCTGCGGTTTTCGTTTTTTACTCTCCGGCCGTGCGGGCTACCGGGGAGCGCAAGTTGAGTTTCAACCCGCCGGCGGCCTATCTGGAGAACGAACGCAACACCATCGCCATCGTAGACGCCTACGGTAACGGCGTGGTCTACGTGGCGGTGGCTTCGGAGCCC
>JALVWZ010000066.1 GCA_027023115.1 Thermaceae bacterium | reverse complement strand
TCCTTGCCAACCGTTGTAAGCTGCATCCGTGGGGACCTCCTCTCTCCTGGAGTGGTCCCCACATTTTATTTGAGGTGTCTCAGATGTGTTTGTCCGGGGGCAGGGCGCTGCCAATGCCGATACAAAGTCTACCGCTGAGACTCTCCTCACTCCTGGGGAACAACTGGTATGCAGAGGGGGTTCAAACCCTCCCCTACGAAGGGGTAACAGTGTCGCCAGCGGGCGGCAAGGCGCCCAAACGTCAATGGCGCAATCGCGGCGCTAGGTATGTTTCCAAACCCAGCCAAGGCAACCAGAGCTGGCGGGGGAGCGGCCGGCGCTGCGCCTAATTCAGGGTAGCAAGTCGTTTTTAAGAGCACGAAATGTTTGACTCGCAAAGCAACGCCATCTAGAATGCATGCGGTGCCCCGCGGGGCCGTAGCTCAGAGGGAGAGCACCTGCCTTGCAAGCAGGGGGTCAGCGGTTCGAATCCGCTCGGCTCCACCAAAAAGCGGCCTAAGGGCCGCTTTCTCATTGCCGAGATCCGCCCAAAACAGGACAAAATACCTAACAGAACGGGTGAGAAATCGGTTAAGATTAATTGACCGCTAACGTGGGTACGGCCATCCAAACACGACCGCGATGGCGGCCAGGAAGGAGGCGAGAGCGTGCTTACCAGGCGTGATCTGCTCAAGATAGGCGGAGCGGCTAGTGGCGTGTTCTTCCTGCGTGGTTACGCGCAGCCATCGGGCACTAAGAAGCTGCACAAGCCCGTTGGAGAACACCCGATCATCTGCCCCTACTGCGCAACCGGGTGCGGGATGATCGCCGCCGCTCAAGGAGGCAAGCTGGTAAACCTGGAGGGGGATCCCGACCACCCCATCAACCGGGGCAAACTCTGCAGTAAAGGTGAGGCGGCCCGCGGCTTCGTAGAAAGCCCCTACCGCATGACCAAGACCCTTTACCGCGCCCCCGGTTCCGACAAGTGGGAGGAGAAGCCGGTAGACTGGATGATCCAGCAAATCGCCAAGCGCATCAAGGAAACGCGCGATAAGTACTGGATCAGGCAGGACGACGACGGCTACGTGGTCAACCGCACCGAGGCCATCGCCTTTCTCGGCGGCAGCTCGAACGGCAACGAAGAGTGCTACATGTTCGTCAAGTTCGCCCGCGCGCTGGGTCTTAACTACATCGAGCACCAGGCGCGCATCTGCCACTCCTCGACTGTGCCGGCGCTGGGCGAGAGCTTTGGCCGCGGCGCCATGACCAACCACCCGATCGACTTCAAGAACTCAGACGTAATCATCATCGAGGGCGGCAATCCAGCCGAGCAGCACCCGCTGACGTTCAAGTGGATCATGGAGGCCAAAGACAAAGGTGCCAAGGTCATCGTGGTGGACCCGCGCTTCAACCGCAGCGCCTCAAGGGCCGACATCTTCGCGCAAATCCGCGTCGGCACCGACATCGCCTTCATGGGTGGGATGATCAACTACATCCTCGAAAACAAGCTCTATGACGAGTACTACGTCAAGAACTATACCAACGCCACCCTCTTGATCGATCCCGAGTTCAAGACCGCCACCGACCTCGACGGCCTCTTCAGCGGCTACAACCCCACCCCCGACAACCCAAACGAAAAAGGCGTTTACGACCGCAGCACCTGGAAGTACCAGCTCGATGAAGACGGTTACGCCAAGCGTGACATGACGATGACCGATCCGCACTCGGTCTTCCAGCTGCTAAAGCGCCATTACAGCCGCTACACGATACCGATGGTCAGCAAGATCACCGGTATTCCCGAGGCCAAGCTGAAGCAAATCTACGACCTTTACGGCTCTACCGGCAAGGTCGACCGAGTCGGCACCATCACCTACGCCATGGGCGCCACCCAGCACTCATACGGCACCCAGCACATCCGTTCTTACGCCATCGTGCAGTTGCTGCTCGGCAACATCGGTCGCGCCGGCGGCGGCGTTAACGCCCTTCGCGGCCACTCGAACGTGCAGGGTTCCACCGACCACGCCATCCTCTACCACATCCTGCCGGGGTACATGCCGGTGCCGGCCCGCAACTTCGCGACCCTCAAGGACTACCTCGAGGCCAAGACTCCCAAGAAGCTGCTTCCCAACGCCCCCAACTGGTGGCAGAACCTGCCCAAGTACTTCATCAGCCAGCTCAAGGCGTGGTGGCCCAAGATCGACCCCGAAATCAGCTACCACTACCTGGCCAAGGTTGGGCCGCACGTGGGCGGTAAGCCAGACAAGTCGAGCGACTACTCGCACCACGCCCTCTTGCACGCCGCCCTGGCGGGCGTGCTCAAGGGGCTCATATCTGTGGGCCAGAACCCGGCCATGAGCGCGGCCAACGTCAACATGGCGCGCAAGGCACTCGACAGTCTCGAGTGGCTGGTGGTGCTCGATCCCTTCGAGACCGAAACCGCCGCCCACTGGAAACGCCCCGACGTCAAGCCGGCCGACGTCAAGACCGAGGTCTTCTTCATACCCACCCCGGTTTGGGCCGAGAAGACCGGCTCCATCACCAACACCGGCCTCTGGGCGCAGTGGTACGAAAAGGCCGCCGAGGCTCCCGACGGCACTGTCGACGAGATGTACTTCTTTACAAAGTTGGTCGAGGAGCTAAAGAAGCTCTACGCCGAAGGCGGCGCCTACCCCGATCCGATCGTCAACCTCTCCTGGCCCAAGTGGTCCGAGAAGCAGGCGGAGGAATGGGCCAAAGAGATCAACGGCTTCGAGCTCACTACCGGCAAGCAGGTGGCCAGCTTTACCAAGCTTAAGGACGACGGCACCACCGCGTCGGGCAACTGGCTCTACGCCGGATCCTGGACCGAAAAGGGCAACATGATGGCCCGCCGCGACTCCAAGACCGACCACCCCGCCCACATCGGCATCTACCCCAACTGGGCCTGGTGCTGGCCGGTCAACCGGCGCATCCGCTACAACCGCGCTTCGGTCTGGTTCGACAGCGGCAAGCCGCGCGACGAAAAACGCTGGGTCATTCGCTGGAACGAGCAGACAGAGAAGTGGGAAGGTGACGTGCCCGACGGCGGCTGGAAGCCCGGAACGGTGCTACCCTTCATCATGAAGTCGGACGGTCTGGGTCACATCTTCTCACTCAGCCTCAAGGACGGCCCCTTCCCCGAGCACTACGAGCCCTGGGAGTCGGCGGTGCTCAACCCCTTCGGCCAGCAAAACGACCCGGTCTGTAAGGTCTGGCACTTCAAAGACCTGGACGTCTACGGCGACCCGAAGGACTACCCGATCATCGCCACCACCTACCGCCTGACCGAGCACTGGCACACCGGCATGATGAGCCGGAACGTACCCTGGCTGCTGGAGTTGCAGCCAGACCCCTTCGTGGAAATCGGCGATCAGCTGGCAAAGCAGCTTGGCATCAAGAACGGCGAGTGGGTCCAGGTAGAGTCGGCCCGCGGCGCCGTGCAGGCGGTGGCCATCGTTACCCCACGCATCCAGCCGCTGAAGATAGAGGATGAGAAGGGGGCCCGCGAAGTACATCAAGTCGGCATCCCCTGGCACTGGGGCTACATGGGCGGTGGAGCGCGGCCCGAGTCGGCGGGCAATGCGCTCACCCCGAGCGTGCACGACCCCAACTGCTTCATCCCCGAAACCAAGGCCATGCTGGTGAGGCTGAAGAAGCTCAACAAGCCGCCCAAGAAGATCGACCTGAACTTCAAGGGCTAGGAAGGAGGCTGGAATGCCAAAAGCAAATGACTATGCAATCCTCTTCGACGCCTCCCACTGCACCGGTTGCAGGGCTTGTCAGGTCGCTTGTAAGCAGTGGAACGACCTGCCAGCGGAGGCGACGGTAAACACCGGCAGCTACGAGAACCCGCCCTCGCTCTCGGCCGATACCTGGATCCGCATGAAGTTCACCGAGGGCGTGCAGCAGGGTCAGGTGTTCTGGGACTTTACCCGCGACGCCTGCATGCATTGCACCAGCGCTGCCTGCGTGGAATCTTGCCCGACCGGCGCCGTCAACTACCGCGAAGGCGGCGTGGTTACCATCGACGACAACTGGTGCATCGGCTGCCGGAACTGCGTCCAGGCCTGCCCCTACGACGCGATTCACTTCAATGAGCAAAAGGGCGTGGTGGAGAAGTGCACCCTCTGCTACGA
>JALVWZ010000065.1 GCA_027023115.1 Thermaceae bacterium | reverse complement strand
ACGATGGAGCCGAAGTTGACGTAACCGGTATAGCCGATCATCAGGTTCAGGTTGGTGGCCAGGATGACGTAGATGGCCGAAAGAACCAGGGTTTCGCGCAGGGTGATGTTGTTCCCCAGCTTGGGGTAAACGGCGTAGAGGAGCGAAACCGCGATGATGATCCAGAAGAAAGGGCTCTTTAAGGCCTTCATTTCCTACCTCCGAAGAGCCCGGTGGGGAAGAACAGCAGGATGAGCACGAAGATCACGAACTCGATGACGTTGGTCCAGCTTATTTGGATGAAAGGCGCCACCGACCCCTCGATGAGGCCCAGAATTATGCCGCCCAGCAAAGCACCGGTGGGGTTGCCGAGCCCGCCGAGTACGCTGGCCACGAAGCTCTTAAGTTCATAGACGCCGCCCGAAAGGATGGTGAACGGGAAGAGGGTGGCTATCAAAGCGCCGCTCAGCATGGCCAGCATGGTGCCGATGCCAAAGGAAATGGCCAGTATCTGCTGCGACGGTATGCCCATCAGCTCGGCGGCTTCGCGGTTGTTGGCCACCGCCCGCACCGCCTTGCCAAGAACGGTGCGATAGAGGAAGAAATAGAGACCGAAGGTCACCAAGACGGCCGCGACGGCGGCAATCAGCCGGGCCGAGGTGACCGTATAACCAAGGATGTTATAGGTTTCTACCTTGAAGTTGATGTTGTACGGGCTCGTGGACCAAAGGGCGGTCCCGATGCCGATGATGATCATACTCACCGAAAAGGTGGATAACAAACTCATTAGCGGAGGACCGCTGATGATCCTCTTTACCGCTATCAGGTATACGATCACGCCGAAGAAAAAGCCCAGGATGGCGACCGGCACCAGCGAGAGGTAGGGATGGAGCCCGGCGCCAAAGAATAGGTAAAGGAAAAACATGCCCAGGGCGATGATCGACCCGTGGGCCAGGTTGACCACGTCCATGACGCCGAAGATTAGGGTCAGGCCGATGGCGGCGAGCCCGTAGACGAGGCCGATTAGCAGGCCGTCCATGACGGAGGAGAAGATTTGTAGCATCGCGCCCCCTAATTTGGGTAAGGCAGGGCCCGAGGCGCTAGCGCCTCGGGCCCTGCCGAAAACCCTAACGGATCGGGTAGATGAGGTCGGAAGTCTTGGCGTTCGTCGGCCAGACGATCTCCTTCACCAGCTTGCCGTCCTTCTTCTGCCACTGGATCTGCACCATCTCGTGGCCGAGCTGCAAGCCGTGGCTCTTGGGATCGGTGGAGAACTTGATCTTGCCGAAGAAGATGGTCAGGTCCATCTTGTCTAGCGCAGCGCGCACCTTGGCGCTGTCGATGGAGCCCGCGTCCATCATGGCCTTTTGCAGGATCAATCCCGCGGCGAAACCACCGGCGGCACGGTAGGCCGGAACCTTGCCGTAGGCTTTCTTGTACATCTCGGTGAACTGGGCCGGGCTGGGGCCGCAGTTCTGCTGGTACTTGACCAGCGGCTCCCACTGGCTGGGAGCAACCACGCCGTAAGCGGCGTCGCCGAGCTCGGCGAACTCGTCGCTGGCCGGAGCCACCAAGAGGGCGATCATCTTGAGCGGAACCTTCTGCTCGAAGAGCTGGCGCGCGAAGGTGGCGCCGTCGGCGTAGTGGCCGCCGCCCACCAGGGCTTCGGCACCGCTAGCCTTGATCTTGTTGATGATCGGCCCGAAGTCGGTAGTGCTCTTGGGGTAGCCCTCGAAGAGCACTACGTCAAAACCGATCTTTTTAGCGTATTCGCGGGCCGAGGTGGCTACCGCCTTGGCGAACTTGGAGTCTTCGTATACGACGGCGATCTTCTTGAGGCTCGGGTCGGCCGCCTTGAGCATGTCCACGGTGCTGGTCAGGTAGCGGCTGGCGGGGGTGTAGATCTGGTAGACGTTCTCGTAGCCGAGCTTGAAGATCGAGTCGGAAGCCGCGCCGGTGGCAACCATCACCTTGCCGTACTGCTCGCTGATGATGGCAGCCTTGGCGGTCAGACCCGAGGAATAGGGGCTGATCAGGAAGTCTACCTTGTCCTGCGAGATGAGCCGCGAGTAGAGCTGCTGCACGCGCTCGGCCTTCGACTCGTCGTCGTAGTACTTGAGCTCGACCTTATATTTTTTGCCACCTACCGGAATACCACCCTGACCATTGATCCATTGCTGCCAAAGCTTGATACCGTTGAGCTGGTTCACCGACTCAACGTTGTACTTACCGGTCTTGGAAACGGTTAGACCAATCTTGACCGTTTGCGCCTGGGCAATCCCGAGGATGCCAACCAAGAGTAGTAACAACCAACCTTTTTTCATGGGCACCTCCTTGTATTACGTCTTTACGCTAGCACAGCCGAAAAACGGGGTACAAGGATAAAAGTCAGGGGTGGAATGACACCCGAATACCGCACGACGCAGACACCCGCCGTAATCGCAACGAAGTCTTTGACGTAGAATGCCGGCATGACGCCGGGCGCCGTGGGGCTGGTTAGGCTCGTATTTTGGGTGTCGCCTTTCGTGTTCGGCTATCTGGCCGGGCGCGCCTGGGGGCGGCCACGGGTGATAACGGGCCTGCTCTTTGCGGCTTTGCTGCTGGGGGCGCTGGTGCGCCCCTACCCCTTCGGCTGGCTGCTGGGGGCGCTGGGCTTCTTTAGCGGCGTGCCGCTTTTGCGCAGGTAGCCGGGGCTACATACGGACCGGTTCACAACCGGCATAATGGACTGCATGAAAGTACTGGGAATCTCCGGGAGCCTGCGCGCCGCCAGCACCGCCCGGGCGGCGTTGAAAATAGCCCTCGAGGGGGCGGCTGCAGCCGGTGCGGCGGTTGAGCTGCTCGACTTGCGCGAGCTGGACCTGCCCCTCTACGACGAAGACCAAGCCCGCTACACGCCCGCCAACCGCGAAGCCATAACCCGCCTGCAAAACGCGGCCGCAGCGGCCGATGCCTTCATACTCGCCTCGCCGGAGTACCACGGCGGCCCTAGCGGAGTTCTCAAGAACGCCCTCGACCACCTGACCGGCAGCCACTTCAAGGGAAAGCCCGCCGGCATAGTTACCGTCGCCGGCGGAAGGGTGAGCCCGGTTACCACCGCCCACATGCTGCGCCTCATCCTGCGTCAGTTGCACGCCTACGTGGCGCCACAGCAGGTAGCCATACCCGCGGCCGAAAAACTCTTAGGCGCCACAGGAAACCCGGCCGTCGGCGAGTTAAACGAGCGCTTGCGCGAACTGGGGGCAGAAGTCGTTCGCCTGGCGCGGGCGCTGGCTCACTCGAGCTGAGTCCGCACCCGCAGCGCCAGCACGTAGACACTCGTTACTAATAGCAGCGCGTTTCTGAAGCCCAGGCTGCGGGCAGATTCGCATCGCCCATTTGCAAAACGTCGCCACCACAAAGTTTCGGAGGCTTCGATTGAGATTGCTGCCGCGGCTACAACCGCGGCGATTCTGCCACTCTTGGCGAGCACTTATTCTCGAATGCCTTTTCGTCCTGCTCCCCCAGAGCCCGGCGGGCATTCACGTCTGCTCTTAGCGTCCGTTCAACCAGCACTTGCGCAACGAGCAAAACACGGCTGCAACAGCCGCCGTACCAGCACCCAGCGCGGTGATGGCAGCGGCCGCGCCCAATCGCTCGACGAACCAGGGAGCCGCCGCAAAACCCAGCGGCGTCAGGCCCATGGCCAGGGCGTTGACGGCCGCGAAGGTACGCCCGAGCAGCGACTCGGGAAGTTTGGCCTGTAGATATGAGATGAACACCGTTCCGCTAGTGTTGGCCATGGCGTCGTTGAGCGCGCCGAACAAGGCGGCCGCCGGCAGCCGGCGGCTTTGGCCCAAACCCAACAGCGCCAGCCCCTGGAAGAGGCCGGCGGCGAAGAACAACCGTTCGCCGGGGCGCAGCGCTACCGTGGAAAGGGCCAGGTTGGAAGCGGCAAGCCCCAGGTTCATAGCCGAAGAGAGGATCGCGTAAGCCCGGGCCCCGCCCAGGGTGGCGGCGTAGAGGGGCGTGGCCGCCTGGAACGCCGCGGCAAACAGGTTCGTTAGCGCCAAAAAGGAGACGATCAGCATAACGGTTGGCGACCGCGCCAGGTACGCAAAACCCGCCCCCACGAACGCCAGGTTCAGGGGCCGCTTGGCGCCCGACCTGGGAACCGGCGGCAGCGCCAGC
>JALVWZ010000064.1 GCA_027023115.1 Thermaceae bacterium | reverse complement strand
CTCGCTTGGCTGGAATGACGAAGGGAAAACTACAGTCGTTGAGAAGTTGGCCCATGCCACTCCGGTACCTCGGCTGCCACGGACTCCACCTCCCGTCACCCCGGCGAAAGCTGGGGTCCAGGACCGAATTAGAGATCATGGTGGATGCTATCCATTGTCACTTTCCAAACGTTCCATGACCTCCCCGACCGGCGAGGCTGACGTATTCTAATGTCCATGTACGCCGTGGCTGCCGGCCACCCGCTAACCGCGCGCACCGCCGCCGACGCGCTCGAGGATGGTGGCAACGCCTACGACGCTGCCGTGGCCGCCGCCTTCGTGCAACCCCTAGCCGAACCGGTGCTCGCCACTCTGGGCGGGGGCGGACTGATGATCGTCCGCGAGCCGGACGGTAAGGTTCTTTTTCACGACTTCTTCGCCCGCATGCCTGGGCTGGGCGCGCATTCCAAACCCGCCGGCAAGACCACCGAAGTACGCGTTGATTACGGCGGGGCGGTGGGCGTCTACCACGCCGGCGCGGCCTCGGTGGCCACGCCGGTGCTCCTGCGCGGCCTTTTGCAAGCACACGCGCAACGCGGTCTGCTGCCGCTGGAGCGCCTGACCGGTCCCGCCGTGGACGCCGCCGCGAGGGGCGTACCCCTTTCGCGGTTACAGGCCTACCTGTTTACCCTGATAGAGCCCATACTGACCCTTACCCCCGAAGCCCGCGCCCTCTTCGCTCCCGCCGGCCGGCTGCTGCGGGAGGGTGAACCGCTCAAAAACCCCGACTACGCCGACTTCCTGAAGCGCCTTCCGGTAAAAGGTGCGGCTGCCTTCTACGGAGGCAAGAACGCCGAAATGCTGGCCGCCTACCTGCAAGAGCGCGGCGGGCTGCTCACCGCCGCCGACCTGGCCGCCGCCCGGCCCTTGCAAAGCGAGGCCGCGAGAGCAGGAGCCGGCGGCGCAACTCTGCGCTTCTCCCCCGGCCCCTCCCGTGGCGGTGAGTCTGTCGCCGACCTGCTGGGCGCCTACTCGAGCGAGCCCCACGCCGGCGAGGACGAGGCCCGCCACTATCTGGGCCTGGCCCGCGCCATGCGCAGGGTCGCCGAGGGCGCCGGGCACCGCCGCGGCACCACCCACCTCTCGATCCGCGACCGCGAGGGCCGGCTACTGGCCATGACCGTGACCGGCGGCGAGGGCTCGGGCCTGGTAGCCCCCGGCACCGGCATCTTCCTCAACAACATTTTGGGAGAAGACGACGTTCTGCCCCCGGGCGCGCCCCGTCCGGCGCCGGGCGAGCCGCTGGTCTCGATGATGGCTCCGGCACTGCTGGAAGCGGGTGGCGACGTGTACGCCCTTGGCTCCGGCGGCTCGCGCCGTATCCGCACCGCCATCTTCCAGGTGGCGGCGCACCTGATCGCCGGCTTTGCCGGCTTGCGCGAGGCGGTAACGGCGCCGCGCATTCACTACGAAAACGGTCGCCTCGAAGTAGAACCGGGGCTCGACGACGCGACCTTGAACCTGCTAGGAAGCGAGTTCGAGTTGAACCCGTGGCCGCGAAAGGACTTTTACTTTGGCGGCGTCCACGCCGTTTCCTTGAGCGGGTTGGTTGCAGGCGACCCCCGTCGCGAGGGCTCAGGCATATCTACAGCACAATAGCAAAATGAATAACACCCCGGCTATAATGGGTCGTCTTGGAAAAGCGGACGCTTCCGCCAGGTTCGCCGGTGTTTTCATGTAGTCGACGACTCACCCCACGACGACTGGAGAGATGCCCATGCATAAGAAAACCACAGCTCACCTGCGTTACCTGGCCCTCATTGCCCTGGCTCTAGCCCTGGTGCTCGCCGTGGCCGCCTGCGGCGGCTCGGGAGGCGGCACTGGAGGCGGGAGCACCCTGGAACTGACCGGTCACACCCCGGCCGCCAACGCCAGCAACGTCATGCTGGCCGACGCGATAACCCTGACCTTCAACAACGCCGTTACCGCGGCCGCCGTTACCCCCAGCACGGTCAAGGTGCTCGACGGCTCCACCGCCCTCGGCTACGACAAGGAGCTTTCGGCCGACGGCAAGACGCTGACCCTGACCCTGACCAGCGCCCCCGCCAGCCTGCCGGCCAACCTGACCGTGCAGATAAGCGGCCTGGCCGGCAGCAGCGGCGGCAGTCTGACCACGTCGTTCAGCTTTACCACCGCCGCCGACTGGGTCATGCTGGGCGATTACGTACAAGCTGACTCCAGCGACGACTCCGATTACCCCTCGGCGGCGATGGACGCTGCCGGCAATCTGGTGGTTGCCTTCGATTACGGCGTGTCCGCAGGCTATCGCATCGCCGTCCGCCGCTGGAACGGCAGCGCCTGGGAGAGCATTGGCGCCCCCTTCAACTCGGGGTCCAGCGACAATGCTCATAAGCCCCGCCTGGCGCTCGATTCGACCGGCAAACCCGTGGTGGCATGGGTGGAATACAACGCCACCAACAAAAACAACGTGTTCGTACGCCACTGGGACGGCAGTCAGTGGATACCCTATGGCAGCAGCGATACCGCCCTCGACCTTACGGATTCCGATAGCACCACCAGTCCCGCAGTCGCGCTCAACGGCAACGACGAGCCCGCTGTGGCATTCGTGGAGCAGTCCACGGTGTCCGGAACTACCGCCTGGCACGTATACCACGGCGGATATAGCTCCAATTTTGGCTGGGTTTTCAATAGCAATCCCGATAACCACACGGCAGCCAATGATGCCCTAATACCTGCCGCCGCCACAAACTCGAGCAACCAGATGATCCTCGCCTGGGTAGAAAACTCGGCCAGCGGCAAGGGCATTTACGTCAAGAACATCGGCTCGGACAGCTTCCTGGGCTCGGGCCCCCTCAAGCACGCCGATGACAACTCCATCCCCTTCATGGACATGGAACTGAACGCCGACGGTAACCCGGTGGTGGTTTGGCGCGAGCAGACCAACGGCAGCGGCATCTACGCCAAGTACTACGACGGCAGCGCCTGGCAAAACTTCGGCTCGAGCGATCTGGTTAACGCCAGCGGCTACCACCTGGCCATGGCTCTCGACTCGTCGGGCTATCCGGTGATCGCCTATAGCGCCTCCGGCGGTGCCAACACCAACCTGCTCGTAACCCGCTGGGACGGCTCGGCCTGGGTCGCGCTTCCGGGTAACGTAAACCTGGACCCTACGCGGGAGCTATACGAGTTCGATTGCGTCGTCGACGGCAACGATAACCCCATCGTGGTTTGGAGCGAAGACGACAGCGGCGGCTACGTGCTGCACGCCAAGCGCTTCAACGGTCTGGCCAAGTAAAACGGTCTTTTGATGAGCACGCGGGGCACGCCCCGCGTGCTTCAACCTTATTAGGTTGTTCTCGGCAGATAAAATCGTTTTCGGTTGTTCGTTACACAGCGCGGCCCATGCGAGCAGAAACGAGCTGGATATTACCTGCACGGCGCCTTCGCCAGTTTTTGCTAGGCGGTGGCGCCTGGTTGGCTGAATAGCGCCAGGATTTAGATTTTTCATGTTTATCTTCGTAAGCTCAGGACATGCGTCCCGATTTTGACCGCTACCCGTTACTGGTCGCCTGGGAGATGACCCACGCCTGCGACCTGGCCTGCAAGCACTGCCGCGCCAGCGCCGAGCCCGACCCGCTCCCCGGCGAGATAACTACCGAAGAGGCCTTTCGCTTCCTGGAGGAAATGGCCACCTACACGCCCAAGCCGATCCTCCTCCCCACCGGCGGCGACCCGCTCAAGCGCCACGATATCTGGGAGATCCTGGGAAAGGCGCGGGAGCTCGGTATTAAAATCGGTATCACACCCGCTGTCACACCCCTGTTGACGCACGAGGTAATAGACCGCTTCAAGGAGCTCGACGTGCACGCCATGGCCGTCAGTCTCGACGGCGCCAGCGCCGAGACACACGACGAGTTCCGCGGCGTTCCAGGCACCTTCGACTTGGCGGTGGACGCTCTCGAGTACGCCCGCTCCATCGGCCTGCCAACCCAGATAAACTCGACCGTCACCAAGCAAACCCTGCCGGAGCTGCCGGGCCTGGCCGACCTGGGGCGCGACCTGGGCATCTCCGCCTGGGAGGTCTTCTTTTTGGTGCCGGTAGGCCGCGGCGCCCTCCTGCAACAGCTCAGCGCCGAGGAGTACGAGGAGACGCTGCGCTGGCTCTACCAGGTCTCACGCAGCCACAAGCTCAACATCCGCACCACCGAGGCACCCCACTTCCGCCGCGTGGTCATCCAGGAGCGCGCCAAGAACGAGGGAGTCGAGGACAACGCCTTGGTACAAAACAAGCGCGGCGTTCACATGCACGACGCTTACGGCTTCGTCTTCATCAGCTCGCTCGGCGAGGTTTATCCTTCGGGCTTCCTGGCCATGAGCGCCGGCAACATCAAGGAGCGCAGCCTGCTCGACATCTATCAGAACTCCGAACTCTTCCGCAAGCTGCGCGACCGCGAAAACCTGAAGGGTAAGTGCCGCGTCTGCGAGTTCGGCAACGTCTGCTGGGGCAGCCGCGCCCGCGCCTGGGCCGAGACCGGCGACCCGTTCGAATCGGAAACCCGCTGCGCCTACGTTCCCGAGGCCTGGCGCGAAGAGGTAGCGGGCGACTAGATCGGTTTCAACCGACAGGGCGGGCTTCGAAGCCCGCCCTGTCTTTGCAATCACCCTCGCCCTACAAAATACTCTGGCTCAAGTAGACTCATCCACCTTGAAGTACGAAGGCCGCTTAAGATGATCTTGTGATCGTTTCCTTCACCGGCGACCCCTTCCTGACCCGGCGCGCCGCTCGCGCCGAAGCCGAGCTGCGCGGGTTGGAGTGGCGGCTCTTACCGCCCGACCCGGCGCTGGTGCAGCAGGCCGCCGGCGCCGGCCTGTTCGGACCCGGCGGTGCAGTCGTGGACCTGCGCGACGCCAGCGAGGCGGAGTGGAAGGAGCTGCGCCAGCTGTTGGATAACCTGCCCGAGGAAAGCACGGTCTTGCTCCTCGACCCCAAACCAACCGCCGCGCGCAGCCGCTGGCTGGGAAAACACAGCGATAAGCGCAGCCACCCTACCCCCCGCTACCGCGACAAGGTGCGTTGGGTAGCGGCCGAAATGAAGGCCATGGGGATAACCACTCCGGCGGCGGTAGCCAAGTACCTGGGCGAACTCGAGGCCGACCTGGAAGCGATCCACGCCGAGCTGGAAAAGCTGACCCTGCTGGAGGGCCCGCTGACGCTTGCGAAGGTGCGCGAGGTGGTGGCGCTAGAGCCGCCCCTTTCCAGCTTCGACCTGGTGGACGCCGCCGCCGCGGGCCGCTTCGAGCGGGCAATGGCGCTGCTGCGCGACCTGCTTGAACGCGGCGAAGAACCCCTGCGCATTCTCGGCGCCCTCAGCAAGCACTACAGCCGCGCCACCGTCCTCTGGGCCGAGCTGCAGACGCGCAACTTGACCGAAAAAGACGCCGCCGCCCTCCTCAAAGTGCACCCCTTCGCCGCCAAGAAGCTGCTAGCCTTCGCCCGGCGCATGAACGAAGACCGCCTCCTGCGCGCCCTCGACTCTTTAGCCGAAGCCGAAAAGGCGGCCAAGACCGGGCGCAACCCGGTACTAGCGCTGGAGCGGGCGCTACTGGCGCTGAAGCGCTGACCGGACGGTCATTTTGTGTACAATGAGCCCATGTTCAACGAAAGCACGGCCGCAAAACTAATCGAGCGCGCCCGCGCACGGGGGGCCGACTTTGCCGAGGTCTACGCCGAGCGCTGGAAAAAGCGCACCCTGCGCCTGCTCGATCGCAGCGTTCAGGAAGCCAGCAGCGGCATCGAGATGGGCGCCGGCATCCGCCTCTTCTTCGGCACCCAGGTGGTCTACGCCTACACCAACGACCTCAGCGAAGCCAACCTGCTCGAGGTGACCGACACCCTGGCCCGCCTCAAGGGCGGCGCCGGACAGGTGGACGAACGCGGCGCCGGCGGGCTCGACTTTCGCAGGAGCGCGCCCGCAGGCCTGCACGAGCCGCAACTCCCGCCCGACGAACGCGACAAGCGCTGGCGCATCGAGCGCCTAGCCGAGGCGGACGCCGCCGCCCGCGTGGGCCCCGAGGTCAAGAAGGTGCAAATCTACCTGATCGAGTGGGACCAGGAGATCCAGGTGGCCAGCAGCGAGGGCATTTGGAACCGCGACCGGCGCGTGCGCACGCGCTACATGGTCACCGCCATCGCCGAAGACGAAAACGGCATGCAAACGGGCTTTGCCGGCCCCGGGCTGAGCGTTGGCCTCGAGCTTTTCGACCTCGAGCCGCCCGCGGTGCACGGCCGCGCCGCCGGCGAGCAAGCGCTGACGCTGCTGCGGGCCCAGCCGGCCCCGGCCGGACCCATGCCGGTGGTAATCGGCAACGCCTTTGGCGGGGTGATATTCCACGAGGCGCTGGGACATCTGCTCGAGACCACCGCGGTGGCCCGCAAGACCAGCGTGCTCACCGACAAGCTGGGCGAAAAGATAGCCAGCGAGGCGGTCACCTACGTAGACGACGGCACCATCCCCCACGGCTGGGGCTCGTCGGAGTACGACGACGAAGGCACCCCCACCGAACGCACCGTGCTGATCGAAAAGGGCGTGCTGAAGAGCTACATGGTGGACCGCTGGGGCAGCCTGATGACCGGCTACCGGCCCACCGGCTCCGGCCGCCGGCAGGATTACACCTTTGCCCCCACCAGCCGCATGCGCAATACCTTCATCGAGGCCGGCGAGACCCCCGTCGAGAAGCTCTTCGAGGGCGTCGAGTTTGGCCTCTACGCCAAAAAGCTGGGCGGCGGCCAAGTGCGGCCCGGCTCCGGCGAGTACAACTTCGCCGTTCAGGAGGGTTACGTCATCCGCAACGGCCGCATCGAAGAACCGGTCAAGGGGGCCATGCTGGTGGGCAAGGGGCCCGAGAGCATCCAACGCATCGTGGCGGTGGCCGCAGACCGCAAGAACGCCCCGGGCATGTGCGGCTCGCTTTCGGGCATGGTGCCGGTCGAGGTGGGCCAGCCGCACCTGCTCATCAGTGAGATAGTCGTGGGAGGCGAAGGATGACCCTGCAAGAAGCAAAAACCTACCTGCTCGAGCGCGCCCGTGAACGCGGCGTCGAGCTCGAGGCGCTGGCCACCAAGAGCCGCGAGCTGAGCCTCTCCGCCCGCGAGGGTGACCTGGAAGAGATTACCGCCGCCGAGCGCGGCGGCATCGGCGTACGGGTAATCGTGGCGGGCAAGACCGGCTACGCTTACAGCGAAGACATCTCGCCGGCGGCGCTCGACTGGGTGCTAAGCGAGGCCATCGAAAACGCCGAGCTGCAAACCGAGGCCGACGGCTTCCTGCCAGCGGGCAGCCAACTGGGCCGTAGCGACCTGATCGGCGAGGGGCTTTCGGCTCCGCTGGAGCAGAAGAAGCGGCTGGCGCTCGACCTGGAACGAGAAGTGCGCCAGGATGAGCGCGTGCAGCAGGTGGCCTCGGCCGCCTACTCCGAGCGCGAGTTCCAGACCGAGCTGGCCTCCAGCGGGGGGGCCGACGGCGGCTACCGCAGCGGCTACGCCTACCAGATGGTCAACGCCGTCATGGCCGCCGGCGAGAGCGTCAAGCAGGGCTTCGAGCTGAAGGTGGCCCGCGACCTGCACGCCCTCGACCCGGCCAGCACCGCCCAGGAGTTTCTGCGCCGCACCGGCCGCCTGCTGGGGGCGCGCGACCTGCAGAGCGGCCGCTACACCGCCTACTTCGAGCCCGCCGCCTTTTTGACGCTGCTCTCGCCATTCATCTCCCTGTGGAGCGGCAAGGAGGTGCTCGAGGGCAAGAGCCGCCTCGCCGGCCGCCTGGGCGAGAAGATAGCCAGCAACGCCTTCACCCTCTACGACGACCCGAACCACCCCGAGGGCTTGATGAACGCCCCCTTCGACGCCGAGGGCACGCCCACCCGCAAGGTTTACCTGGTGCGCGAGGGGGTGCTGGAGAGCTTCATGCACAACAGCGTCACCGCCCGCAAGCTGAACGCCGAGTCCACCGGTCACGCCCAGCGCTCGTACAAAGGGGTCCTGAACGTCGGGCCGCGCAACCTCATCGTCGCCCCCGGCCAGGGCGTCGAGCTGCGGGACGGGGTGCTGATCACCGACCTGATGGGCGTTCACGCCGGCGCCAACCCAATCTCGGGCGACTTCTCATTGCAGGCGCTGGGGCTGAAGATCGAAGGTGGGGAGGTTGCCTATCCGGTCGAGAACTTTACCATCAGCGGCAACTTTTTCGACCTGCTCGAGCGCATCGTCGCTACCGGCAGCGAACTCGAGTGGAGCGTGATGTACCTGGCCGGCGCCAGCCCCACCGTGGAAGTGGCCGAGTTGGCCTTCGCCGGAGCCTAACACCGAACCCGACCAGCCACGGAGCCAACCGGCGGGCTCCGTGGCTTACGATTGGGGGGTGAACGAACGAACCCCTTTCGTAGACGCCCACCTGGACCTCGCCCACAACGTTCTCGACAATGGCCTCGACCTGACCCTGCCGCTCGAGGAGCTGAGGCGGCAACACCCCGAAGGCGACGTGCCCACGGTCACTCTGCCCGCTTTGCGCGAGGCGGGCGCGGCGCTGGTCTTCGCCACCCTTTTCGCCAGCCCCTACCACCCCGAGCACAGCCCGACGGGCTACCGCACGCCCGACGAAGCCCACGACTGGGCTTGGAGGCAGCTCGAGCTCTATCGCCAGTGGGAGCGCGAGGGCCGGGTGCGGGTGATAACGAGCCGCGACGAACTCGAAAAGCACCTGAAGGCCTGGGAAAGCGACGGCGTGACAGGACTGCTAGTCCTAATGGAGGGCGCCGACCCGATACGAACGCCCGACGAGCTGGGCTTCTGGGCCGACGCCGGCGTGCGCATCGTCGGCCCTGCCTGGGGCGGCACCCGCTACGCCGGCGGCAGCTGGGGCGACATCGGCGGCCTCAGCGAGCTGGGGCGCGAGCTGATGGCGGCCATGCAAAAGGAGCCGCGCGTCGCCCTCGACGCCAGCCACCTCTCCGAACAGTCCTTTTGGGAAGCCGTTGGACTATACGACGGCCCCCTGCTTGCCAGCCACTCCAACGCCCGCCGCTTCGTGAACAGTGAACGGCACCTGACCGACGAGATGATCGCCAAAATCGGCGAGCGCGACGGAGTAATCGGCACCGTGCTCTATAACGCCTTCCTGGTGGAGGGCTGGCAGCGCGGCGACGAGCGGCCCGGCCTGGAGGCAATCGAGAGCAACATGGCGCGCGTTGCTGAACTGATCGGCTGGGAGCGCGTGGGCATTGGCTCCGACTTCGACGGTGGCTTTGGCGCGCGCGAGACGCCCGCGCCCATAGACCGCCCCGCCGACCTGCGGCGGCTGGAGGAGGTTCTGCCCGCAGGAGCGTTCCCCGGCGTGATTGGCGGCAACTGGCTGCGCTGGCTGCGTAGCTGGCTGCCTTAGCGAATCGGTGGTCCGCAACAAAGCTCTGCTCGCCGTCGGCTCCATCCTTACTGATTGACGCATTGGACTATACCGCCGACATGCTTTTGCGAGTTGCGCAAAAGGCAACAATTGCTACTTGCAAACTCGCATCACCTTGTTAGCCAAAGCCCTCTGTGAGGGCGGCTTTATTCCTTCATTCCATAGACCATACGCTACAGGCCACAGGCCACTTGCCGCGCATTCCGATTCCCCGGACGAGGCCGGACACGCCGGCCGAGATCCGGGGCCCATGCCGCACTAACCGCCAAGACTCCGTCGCCGACGTCCTACCGTCACGAGTTACCCGCTGCGGGCCGTCCCGCCGCCTTCACCGCGCACTACGAACTCACCGGGCGGACACATGGGTCCGCCCCTACGGGGAAGGCGGTAGAAGAACGGCGTTTCGTCATCCCAGCCAGACTAATGACCATCGTTCCAGCCAAGCAAGCCAGTCCGGATCGGCATACTCCCCGTGGCTCGTGGAAACTTCAGGAAACAATGTCGACGACGCAGAGCCCCGGCTAAGATTTTTGAAGCGGTCCCGGACCCCGGCTTTCGCGGGAACGACAAGGGAAGACACTCGCGGCGACGGGGGTAGCGTGAGCAACGTGGTTGGACTGCGCATCTAGCCAACAGCGGGCGGTCGCAGTTGGTCGGTTGCTGGTTCTAGGCCGCGAATCTGCTATTCCATGGGCGCCAGCGCCTGCTCGATGTCCTCGATCAGGTCGCGCGGGTCCTCGATGCCCACCGAAAGCCGCACCAGGCCGGGGGTTATCCCCTGCCGCTCCAGAACCTCGGCGGGCAAAAGCTCGTGGGTGGTGCTGGCGGGGTGGGTAGCCAGCGACTCAACGTCGCCCAGCGATACCGCCTGGGTGAACAGTTCGAGCCCGTCGAGGAAGCGCTGGGCCGCCCGCTCGCCGCCGGTCAACTCGAGCGCAACCATCCCGCCGTAGCGGTCCATCTGCCGCGCCGCCAGCTCGTGGTCGGGGTGGCTGGGCAAGCCCGGGTAGTAGACCCGCGCCACCGCCGGGTGCTGCTCCAAAAAGGCGGCCACGGCCTCCGCGCCGTTGCAGTGGGCTTCCATTCGCAGCGGCAGGGTCTTCACGCCCCGCATCAGCAAGAAGGCGTCTTCGGGCCCCAGCGCGCCGCCGACGTGCCGCAGGCCGTGTGCGCGCAGCTCGGCCATCGCTTCGGCCGGCCCGGCCACCACCCCGCCCAGGGTGTCGCCGTGGCCGCCGAGGTACTTGGTGGCCGAGTGCAGCACCAGGTCAACGCCGTGTTCCAGGGGGCGGGTCAGGTAAGGGGTGGCAAAGGTGTTGTCGGCCACGGTCAGAACGCCGCGTTCGCGCCCCAACCGGCCCACCAGCGCTAGGTCGTTGATCCGCAGGGTGGGGTTGGTGGGGGTTTCCACGTAGAGCAGGCGCGTCTTGGCGCTCAACCACTCCGCCGGCGGCAACCCGCTGGCGTCGCGCACCTCCACCCCGAAGCGGGTCAGCACCTCGAAGAACAACCCCTCGGTGCCGCCGTAGAGCGGACCCAAAAACACCAGTTCGTCGCCGGGGTGCAAAAAGGTGAAAGCCACCGCCGAGATCGCGGCCATGCCGCTAGCGAAGGCGACCGCGTCCTCGGCCCCTTCCAGGCTAGCCACCTTTTCCTCGAAAACCCGCACCGTGGGGTTGCCGATGCGGCTGTATACGTAACCGGGCTCTTCGCCCGCGAACATTCGCCGCCCCCGCTCGAAGTTGCCGTAACTGAAGGTGGAAGTGCGGTAAACCGGGCTGACGTGCGCGCCGGTGGTCGGGTCCGGGTGCGAGCCGACATGGACCGCACGGGTACGAAATCGTTTCATTATCCGTCCTTTCTCCCGCGAACGGGCTGTTCTTTGGGCTCATTGTACCGCCGTAGACTGGTTGGTATGGAAGCTCACCCGCCGTTCTCGATTCTGGCGCGCGTCTATGACCGGCTCATGGAAGACGTTCCCTACGAGGGCTGGGCCGAGTTCGTGCTGGCGGTGCTCGCCGGGGTGGGCTGGCTGCCGCGCGACTTGCTCGAGCTGGGAGTGGGCACCGGCAACGCGCTCCTGCCCTTCCTGAAGCGCGGCCTGGAGGCGGTGGGGGTGGACTCCTCGGAGCAGATGTTGCGGCTGGCCAGGAGCAAACTGCCGCAGGTGGAGCTCTTGCAGGCCGACTTTCGCGAATACCGCCTGCAGCGACGCTTCGACCTGGCCTACTCGGCGTTCGACAGCCTCAACAACCTGACCGAGCCCGCAGACCTGGCGGCCGCCTTCGCCAACGCGCTGGCGCACCTGCGCCCCGGCGGCTGGCTGGCGGCCGACCTGAACACTCCCGAGGGGCTGCGCGAACTGTGGCGCGAGGAAGTTTGGGAAGAAGACGGCGTGCGCCTGGTCTACGGCTACGACCCGGCTACCCGGCTGGGCCGGCTCGAGGCCTGGGTCGGCGAGCAGGTAGAAGTACACCTGGAACGGGGCTACACCCCGCAAGAAACGCGCCTGCTCCTGGAAAGCAGCGGCTTCGAGAGCGTCTTTTGCCTGACCTATCCCCACGGCGGCGAACCCCACGAGCTGAGCGACCGCTTCTGGGTCTTCGCCCGGGCGCCTCACCACCCTCAGCCAGCGGGCGCATAGGCTGGGGTCAGATGCAGCCCCGCGAACCGGTCAACACCTACACCCACGCCGCCGGCGCCCTGCTGGCGCTGGTCGGGCTGGCGTTCCTGCTGCGCCTGGCCTGGCCCCAACCGCTGCTTTTGGTCGCAGCCCTGGTTTTTGGCGTAAGTATGACGCTGATGTACGCCGCCAGCGCCGGCTACCACGCCGTCAACTTGAGCAAGCGCGGTCTGGCCTGGATGCGCAAGCTCGACCACGCCGCCATCTTCCTCTTCATCGCCGGCTCCTATACGCCGGTCCTGCTAACCATGCTCACCGGCCCCGCCCGCTGGCTTTGGCTGGGTCTGGTCTGGGGGCTGGCGGCCCTCGGCATAGGCCTCAAACTCTGGAAGATGACCGCCCCACGCTGGCTCTCCACCCTTTCTTACCTGGGCCTCGGCTGGCTGGCCGTCTTCTTGGTGCCGCGCCTGCAACTCCCCGCGGCGGCTCTCGGCTGGATGATCGCCAGCGGCGCTTTCTACTCGCTGGGAGCGCTGGTCTACGCCCTCAAAAAGCCCAACCTGCCCTCCTTTGGCTTTCACGAGCTCTGGCACCTCTTCGTGCTTGGCGGCAGCGCCACCATGTACGCCGCCGTCTGGATTTTGCTCGCCCCCGCCTCCTAAGGGTTAAACTGCACGGGTATGGACTTTTGGCACGCTATCGTCCTGGGCGTGGTCCAGGGGCTGACCGAGTTCCTGCCCGTTTCCAGCTCCGGCCACCTGGTTCTCGCCGACTATTACCTCTTCGGCGGTAAGGCGCTGCCGCTATGGGTAGACATCGCCTCCAACACCGGCACCTTCCTGGCGGCGCTCCTGCTGATGCGGCGCGAGGTCGCCCTGGCTCTAACAGGGTTCTTCGGGGGCCTTTTCTACCCCGCGGCGCGACGCGGCGAAGGCTGGCGGCTGGCGCTCCTCATCATCATCGCCAGCCTGCCGGCGCTGGTGGTGGGGTTGGCGCTGAAAGGCGTTTTCGAACGCATCAACAACCCCGTCTTCGTCAGCTTTGGCCTACTGCTTACCGGCGTGATTCTCTGGACCACGCCGCGTGGTGGGAACAAAGACACGCCCGCCCGCATGACCTACGCCGACGCCCTTTGGGGCGGCCTCGCCCAGAGCCTGGCCATTTTGCCGGGGGTTTCGCGCAGCGGCAGCACCATCGCCGCCTTCTTACACCTGGGCCTCTCCCCCGTGCTGGCGGCCAAGCTGAGTTTCTTGATGTACAGCGTGGCCAGCTTTGGGGTGATGCTGCTGGGCCTGAAGGACGGCCTGCCCCAAGGGGTGGAGGCGGGCCCGTTGCTGGCGATGATTGCCGCCGCATTCGCCAGCGGATACCTGGCCATGCTCTGGCTCTTCAGCGTGCTGAAGCGCGGCCAGTTCCGCTGGTTCGCCCCCTACGTTTGGGCGCTGGCGGCTTTGACATTGCTGACTCTGAGATGAAGGGGCCGCGAGCGCGGCGGTCTTCCGCTTTTATTCAGCCGCCCGCGCTCTGGTAGCCGCGCAGAGCAAACGACAAGGCAAGCCGGCTGATCAGTATTAGCAGTACCGGAAACAATAGCCACGCAGCAACGCCCGCCCCGCCGCGCAGGGCCGATACGGGCAGGTTGGCCATCCACAGCACCGGGATGAATATCGTAAAAACGAGTTTCCACGCCAAACCGGGGTACACGGACTGAGGATAGGCGGCGTAACCAAAGAACTCGTCTTGGAGAGCCCGGATGACCCCGATGTCTACGAAGACGAGAGACAGCGTTTCTATCAGGAAAGCCGAAGCAAGCCGCACCAGCACGCCGCCGACCACCATGAGCACGTACAAGACTGCCTGAAGTGCGTCCGGACGCCATTCCCCCACGCGCAGCCCGTAGAAAACGATGGTCAGCCCGAGTACGGCGGTGAGAAGACCGCGTAAGTCAACGCGACCAACCGTCAGCAGCAGCTGCGGGTCGGCAGGATACAGCAGGAGACGGTCCAGGCTCCCGCTGCGAACCCCCGACGAGAGTTGTTTCACGTTGCATGCGAAGAGCATGGAATAAACGCCCTCGATAAGCTGGGCGGTGCCGATCAACAAAAGCACGTCCGGCCAGCGCCAACCGCCCACCTCGCCCACGCGGGTGTATATGCCGTCGAAGAAAACCATGGAAAAGAGCAACCACGTTACGTCGCCGGTCACGCCCAGCCAGAAACTCGCCCGGTAACTCCTCCAACCGCGCATGTCGAGCCACAGTCTCCTGCCCACTACGCGGAGAATCCGTGCCGGCAACACTCTATCCAACATCGCTAGCCCCCCACCGCCGTAAACCTGGCTTTGCCCGAACGCCACAGCAGCCACGCAACGGCGCTTATCAGCGCGCCCCAGGCGGCGAGGCCAAGGAACACCGCGCCCGGCGTCTGCTGCCCGGTAAACACGCGAATAGGCTCGTATACCAGCCAGCGAAACGGCAAGTAGCTACTCAGCGCCCTGAGCCAGCCGGGCAACAAATCGAGCGGAATCAGCGAGCCCGACAATAGCGGGAACAAAAAGGCGACCAGCTTGCTCACCCCCGTCGCGTCTTCCGTAAAGAAGACGACGAAGCTCACCACCAGGCTGGATACGGCGCCTACCAACCAGGCGAGCAAAAAGACCGCGGCGAACGAAGCGAGCCTGGCGGTGAGCAGCTCGCCCAAGTTAACCACTCCCAGGAAACCCAGCAAAAGCGCTCCCGCGGCTACCGTCGTCGCGACGATGGCCAGGTATATGGTTTGCGACCCCAGGCGCAAGACCAAAGACCATACGGGATACGGTAGGGGCCTTATCAGGTGCAGCGCCAGGGTGCCGCTTTTTATGTCGTCGGAAACGTCGAAGAGCACCGTCGGCTGCACGAAGTCGAAAACCAGCAAAACCAGGAGGTAGTAAACGATCATCTCGGAAAGCGAGCGGCCGGCGAGCTGCTCCCTCCCTCTGAACACGGCAGACCACAGAAAAACCTGGAGTACGAAGGGCAGGGCGATTACCATGAAGCTCATCGCGAAATTGAAGCGATAGGTGGTGGCCTCGCGCCAAGCCAGGCGGAAGATGGCGGGGACGACCATGAGCCTCACGAGTCGCCTCCCAGCATGTGGGCAAGCACCCCTTCCAGCCGCAGACCTTCCTCGCGGTACTCCAGCACCCTCCCCTGCGAACTCCATTCGCTCAAAACTCTGCCGACCTCACCCTTGGGCACTTCAATGGCCACGTCTTCGATTGCGCCGTTCCTCTCCACGCGCAGCCTGACCAGCCGCCTGTCTTCGTAGCGCCGCAACAGCTCGCTTATGGAGCCGTCCCAGAGGATCCGCCCCTCGTGGATTATGATGATCCGGCTGCAAAGCGCCTCTACGTCGGACAGACTGTGGGTGGTAAGCAACATCGTTTTGCCGAATTGCCGGTTGTATTCCGAGAAGAAGGCGCGCATACTCTTTTGGGCAAGCACGTCCATACCCAGCGTTGGTTCGTCCAGAAATACCACGTCGGGGTCGTGCAACAGCGCCGCTATTAACTCCACCTTGGCCCGTTCCCCCAAGGAGAGGTTGCGCACCGGCACGTCCAGGAGACCGTCTACCGCCAGCATCTCGGCCATCCGGCCCAGCGTTTCTTTGTATTTATCGTTCGGTATCGCGTACAGCGCCTGCAGATACGAGTAGAAGTCGGCCGCGGGCAAATCCCACCACAACTGCCGTTTTTGTCCCATGACGAATCCAATGCGGCGTAAAAACTCGTGCTTGCGCTGCCAGGGCGTGTAACCGAGGACGCCCACCGTCCCCGAGGTGGGCCGCAGGATGCCCGCGAGGATTTTCATGGTGGTGGTTTTACCGGCGCCGTTCAAACCCACGTAGCCTACGAACTCAGCGGGCTCGAGCGCGAACGAAACTTCATCCAGCGCCACCACGTCCTCGTGTTGGCGGTGAAACAGGTCGCTTATCCACCCCGACTTGGACCTTATGGGGCGTTTATAGACCTTGCTTAGGCGATCTACAGATATTACCGACACTACACCCACCGGGTACGGCTACTGCTACGGGCTCGCTTCGACCGGAATCGGCTCCAGGAACGCTCGTTACAGGATCATGACTCTTTGAGTATACCTGGATACACATCCAGGTATACCCGCACCGCGTACATCGGCGGCAGGCCCTCGAGCGGCGTATGGGCCCTGCTAAGGTGTCCATATCTGGGGCTTTCCTATACGGCGGACGAGGACGAGCACTCCACCTCTGCCCCAACCCGGCAGGGCTGTGGCGCGAGCGCGATCAGGCTTGGTGATGCTTGGCGACGTCGCCGATCCGACAGCCATGCTCTTGTGCCTAGGGAGTTTAGGCGCTGACCATTCGAGTGCAAAAGTAGCCTTCCACGCACTCGGAGACCACCCATGCCAGATTAATCAGCCATTCGCTTGTTAAGGGCTGCGACAAAATCCGCTGGCATGTCTCTCCCGATAAACGGCACGTATCGGCTAAGATATAGCTTTTCTAGAAGAGATTATATGATTAGCTCACGACAGCACCTTGTAAATGGGCATCGTGCCATTAAGTCCTGTTGGTTGTCAAGCGACGAAAGACTTCGTTGCTATTTAGCAATCGATTTTCATGTGACGGATCCATACATTGGCATAACACGAGTAAGTTTGTTAAAATGCTGCCAAAGCAACCGTGCATACTACCTGAGATA
>JALVWZ010000063.1 GCA_027023115.1 Thermaceae bacterium | reverse complement strand
CTTCGGCACCCAGACCATGCACCTACTAACTTCGATGGCCGCCGCCGGCGGCGACGTAATGGGCGTAGATACCGCCACTCCACTCGACTGGGCCCGCGACCGCCTGGGAGCCCGCCCCGTGCAGGGCAACCTGGACCCCACCCTCCTCTTCGCCCCCGCCGACGTGCTGGAACGGGGGGTGGAGGCGGTCCTCAGCGCCAACGCCGGCCGCCCGGGGCACGTCTTCAACCTCGGCCACGGCGTTCTCCCCGGCACGCCAACCGCCGCGGTAGCCCGCGCGGTGGAGCTGGTTCACGAGAAAAGCGCGGTGAAGCCATGAACGTTCTGTTGATGTACTACGGCACTCCGTACGACGAGTCGCAGGTCGAGGCCTACTACACCGATATTCGCCACGGCCGCAAGCCCTCGCAAGAGCTCTTAGACGAACTCATTGAACGCTACCGCATGATTGGCAAGAGCCCCCTCAACGAGGTCACCTTTTCGCTGGCGCGGCGGCTCGAGGCCGAGCTGAATCTGCGCCAGCCGCGCTTTCCCGGCGGCCTCGAGGAGGCTCCCCTGCCACGCACCACCGCCGGTGACGCCCGCGTCTACCTGGGCGGCAAGCACAACCCGCCGTACATTGCCGGCGCTCTGCGGCAGATGGTCGATGATGGCGTGAAACGGGCCGTGGCGCTGGTTACCGCGCCGCACTACTCGCTGCGCTCGATCGCTGAGTACCGCGAAAGGCTGGAGCTGGCCCTGGAAGAACTGGGGGACCCGTTCCCGGTCAAGTTCGTGCAAGACTACTACGCTCACCCGGGCTACGTGGCCGCCCTGGCCCGGCGGGTGGCGGCCGCCCGCTGGCGAGTGCGCGACCCGCAAAAGGCGATGGTCTTCTTCACCGCCCACTCCGTGCCCCTCAAGGCCGTAGACGCCGACGGCGGCGTCTACCCCCGCCAGGTCGAAACCACCGCCCGCCTCGTCGCCCGCCTGCTTGGCGTGAAGAACTGGCGGGTCGCCTGGCAGTCGGCGGGCCGCACCGGCGAAGAGTGGCTGGGACCCGACATCAACGACGCCCTCGAAGAAGCAGCGGCAGGCGGCGTTACCGAAGCGGTCGTCGCCGCCATCGGCTTTCCCGCCGATCACCTCGAGGTCTTCTTCGACCTCGACTACGAAGCTCAGGAAACCGCCCGGCGTTTAGGCGTGCACCTGGTACGCGCCGCCAGCCTCAATGACGACCTGGACTACGTCCGCGTCCTCGCCGACTTGGTGGAGGGTGCTTGGCAAACGGAGGAGTCGTGAAGGTCTTGGTAGTCGGCGGCGGCCTGGCGGGCCTTGCCGCGGGCTACGAAGCGCTCGTTCGCGGCGCCGAAGTGACCGTGCTGGAGCCGGAACGCGTCGGCGGTAAGGTGCGCACCGTTCGCGAAGACGGCTTCGTCATCGAGACCGGGCCCGACGCAGTCGTTCGTTACAAGCCCTGGGCGCTGGCGCTGGCGCGGGAGCTGGGACTAGGTGACGATATCGTGGGCACCAAACCGGCGCGGCCGGCGGCCTACATCCGCGTGCGCGGCCGCAATCACCCCCTGCCGGAGGGGCTCAACGTCGTCATCCCCTCGCGCCTCGGGCCGCTGATTCGCACTCCGCTCTTCAGCCCCCTGGGCAAACTGCGCGCTGCGCTCGACCTGGTACTGCCCGCCGGACCCGACGGCGACGAAGCCTTTGGCAGCTTCATCCGGCGGCGGCTGGGGCGCGAGGTCTGGGAGAACCTAGCTGCGCCGCTCACCGGCGGCATCTACGGCGGCGACCCCGAAAACCTTTCGCTTCTTGCGGCTTTCCCGATGCTCAAAGAGCTCGAGCGCAAGCACCGCAGCTTGATCCTCGGCTCACTGGCGGCGATGCGCAAACGTAAGACCAGCCGCGAGGGCGGCTCTCTCTTCGCCTCCTTCAAAGGCGGTCAGGCGCAGCTGGTGGATGCTCTGGTAGACCGCCTGGGCAGCTCGCTAATTCTTGGTGAAAAAGCCGTCTCCATTGAGCGCAGCGCCGCCGGTTGGCTGGTCAACGGCACAAGTCAAAGTTACCCTGCCGACCTGTTGATACTGGCCCTGCCGGCGCCGGCGGCGGCCGAGCTCCTGCGTCCGCTCGGCTTCGAGGCAGTCGGCGAGTTGCAGGCCATCCCCTACCACTCGGCGGCCACCGTCACCATGGCCTTCGACGCCCGCGGGTTTCCCGAAAGGCGCGGCCACGGCGTACTCTTTGCCCGCAGCGAGGGTTTTGGGGCCCGCGGCTTTACCTGGCTCGACCAAAAATGGCCGCACCGCGCCCCTGTCGGCGTTGCCCTTTGCCGGGCCTACTTTTCCGGCCCCGAGGCCGAAAAAGGTCCGGAGGCGCTGCGTGACACCGCCCTGGCCGACCTGCGCCGCCTGCTTGGCAAGGTCCCCGAGCCGGAGCGCGTCTGGGTGGATGAGTTCCCCAAGGGAATGCCGGCTTACACGGTCGGCCACAAGGAGCGTCTTGCGGCAATCGAGAAGGCCATCCGCCGCTTCGACGACCTGGCCCTGGTAGGTGCTGCCTACCGTGGCGTGGGCATTCCCGAGGTAATCCGCGACGGTCGCGAGGCCGTGGCCAGGTTGATCGAGCAAAGAACCAGCGGAGGAAGCGTTGTCCCTGACGCTGGCTGACCTGACCCGTGCCAAAGCGCCCGCTTCGGAAGCGGTTCTAGCGGAGGAACTGGCCGAAACCGGCCTCGAGCGAGACTTTTTGCTCGGCGTGATCCGCGAGCGCATCCGCGTCATGCGCCGCTCCGTAGAGCGTGGTCTGGCCAGCCGCGCCCCCAGCCAGGCGGGCATGGTCGGCTGGAACGCCGCCACCCTCTGGGAAGCGCCCGACCCTCTCCGCGCCCCCTTGCTCAAACGGGTGCAGGCCTACGCCATGGCGGTGAACGAGGAGAACGCCCGTATGGGGCGGATCGTCGCCGCTCCCACTGCCGGCAGCGCCGGTACCCTGCCGGGCGCGTTGCTGGGAGTCTTCGACCATCTGGGGCTTGAAGATGAAGAAAAGCTGGTTGGGCCGGTGGTCCTCGCCGGCGGAGTAGCCAAGATAATCAGCCGCACCATCTTCATCGCCGGGGCCAGCGGCGGTTGCCAGGCCGAGATTGGCTCGAGCGCCGCCATGGCCGCCGCCGCGTTGGTCGAGTTGCTCGGCGGCGACCCGGCGGCCGCCGTCAATGCGACCGCCCTGGCCCTGCAGAACACTCTCGGCTTGGTCTGCGATCCGGTAGGCGGCTACGTGGAGGTGCCCTGCGTGATGCGCAACGGGTTCTACGCCGTCCACGCGGTCAGTGCCGCGCAGCAGGCGCTCGCCGGCGTCATTAGCCCCATCCCGGCCGACGAAGTGGTGCTGGCGATGGCCAACATCGGCCGGCTCTTGCCACCGGAGCTCAAAGAAACCGGTGAGGGCGGTCTGGCCTGCACGCCTACCGCCCGTCGCCTGCTGACAGAACTACGGTCAGAAGAAGACTAGCTATTCTATGCCCGGCTCGGCGAACTCGCTGCCCATCAGCTCGTCACCGGCGATACCGGCGAACCACTGAGCTTCGGTCAACCCGTCGAACCGCACGACGAACTCGGCGTATTTCTCCCCCACCAGGCTTCCCAACGTAGTGTACGGGTAATCGGCCGACATCAGGCGGTCGGCGATGCGGGCTACGGTAGCGCGCGGCCCGCGAACACGCACGGTAGTATTGTCGACTTCGACCTGCGGCTTTAGCACGCTTAACCCCCTTGCCAGCAGAATAGCGCGACTGGGGCGGTCTTTATGTCCCAGTCGCTAGGGTTACTGCTAGGTTTTTTGTCTGCGTCAGACGCGGTGGGCCAGACTAAGCCCGTTCTTCTTCGTCTCCCACGGTGCTGGCGGTGTCTTTGGGCTTGAGGAGCGGGAAGAGAATTACGTCGCGGATGGAGGGCTGGTCGGTGAGAATCATGGCCAGGCGGTCAATACCCAGGCCCATCCCCGCCGCCGGCGGCATGCCGTGCTCGAGCGCCACCAAAAAGTCCTCGTCGTACTTGTGGGCTTCCTCGTCGCCGCCCTCACGCCGACGGGCCTGCTCGGCGAATCGCTCCCTTTGGTCTAGCGGGTCGTTCAGCTCGGAATAGGCCGGCGCCAGCTCCATGCCC
>JALVWZ010000062.1 GCA_027023115.1 Thermaceae bacterium | reverse complement strand
TAGCGGCCTAGATCGTTGAGCTCCCGCTGGCGTTCGATGTAACGCCGCAGGAAGGCCTCGTTGCTCATCTGCTCGTGAATGTCCAGGACGTAGCCAAAGAATACGTCCGGGTTCTTTTCCATTAGCTGGGCGTGCAACTGGATCCAGCGGTATTCGCCGGGGGCGCGGTGAAAGCGCAGGCGGCAGCTGTCTTCTCCTACCTGGCGGAGCATTTGCAGGTGGCGTTCGAAGAGCTGGCGGTCTTCGGGGTGAACCCTGACCGTGAACTCCGCTAGCGGACGGCCGTTGGCCTGCTCGGCCTCGAGGCCCAGCATCTCACGCAGGTTGGACGAGGTGTACTGCACGGTCAGGTTGTTCCCAGCCAGCTTGTAGAGCATCCACGGCCCGGCGTGCAAGAGCCGTTCGAAGAAGCGGCGCGACTCTTCGTGCGCCCTCTCCAGCTCCCGCTCCCGGGTCACGTCACTCATTACCCCCAGGTAGTAGCGCTGGTCCTCGTGGCTTATCAGCGAGGTTGTGTCGCGGATCCAACGCCAATCACCGCTGCGGTGGCGAATGCGATAGCTGAGTTCGCGGGACTCGCCATCCACCATCCCCTGGAGCTCGCGCATTACCCGCTGGCGGTCTTCGGGGTGCAAAGCTTTGTACCAGGCATCTGGTTCGGCCAACCATTCGGCGGCGCTATAGCCCAATATTTGCTCTATGGCGCCGGTAACGTAAACGGTCGAACCCTGCTCGTCGGCCAGCGCCTGGTATATGACTACCGGCAAGCGGCTCGACAGCTTGCGCCTGACCCGCGGCGGCAGTTGCATTGTCGGGTTCTGCTCGCCGCGTTTTCGGAGGTTGCGGAAAAGGCTCATTAAATATCTTTGTCCTTCGCCAAAATCATGCCTACCCCTCCAGTTACTAAGCATAACCGCATGAGGTTAACGCGAGGTATCTACCAGCGCCAAGCAGCAAACTCTTATAGGCGTTCTCGTGTGGTTATATCCTTTCGTTGCAATGGTTTAGTCAACCGCTAACGATAATCGTTATACATAAATTAATATCGTTCGCGATTGCCCGCAAGGGCTATGGTATGCTACCTGCCGGAATGAACCGTCCCCTCAAAGTCTTTTCCGGCAAGTCAAACCCGGCCCTGGCCCGCGAGATCGCCCGTCACCTGGAGCTGCCGCTGGGCCGCAGCACCACCGAGAAGTTCGCCAACGACAACCTCTTCGTGCGTTACGAAGAGTCGCTACGCGAAGCGGACGTGTTCATCGTGCAGTCGCTCACGCCGCCGGTACAGGACAACTTGTTTGAACTACTGATGTTGATCGACGCCGCCAAGGGCGCCAGCGCCCACCGGGTGACCGCAGTAATCCCCTACTTCTCCTACGCCCGCAGCGATAAGAAGGACGAACCGCGCATCTCGGTAGCGGCGCGGCTGGTAGCCGATTTGCTGCAGACCGCCGGCGCCGACCGGGTGCTAACGATGACGCTGCACTCGCCGCAGGTACACGGCTTTTTCAAGATACCCATGGACCACCTTTCGGCGGAGATGGTGATCGCCAACCACTTCGTGACCCAAATAGAAGACCTGACCCACGCGGTGGTGGTAGCCCCCGACGCCGGCGACATCAAGCGGGCCAGCTCGCTGGCGTGGCGCCTGGGCACGCCGCTGGCGTTCATAGACAAGCAGCGCCTCTCCGATACCGAAGTAGAAGCGCGCAGCCTGGTAGGCGACGTGAAAAACAAGATTGCCCTGATAATCGACGACGAAGTCTCCACCGCCGGTTCGCTGGTCAAGGCCGCCGAAAGCGTGCTTGCGGCGGGGGCGCGCGAGGTTTACGCGGCCGTGACGCACGGCGTCTACGTAGGGCCGGCTCTCGAGCGCATCGCCAATAGCCCCATCCGCACCGTCGCCGCCACCGACACCTGCGCTCCACCCAAACCGCTACCCCAAAAGCTGCGCGCCCTGACCGTGGCCCCCCTCTTCGCCGAGGCCATCGACCGCATTCACCGCGGCGAGTCCATCTCCGCGCTCTTCCAATGAAACCCAAAGGTCTGCTGGTCTTCCTCCACGGCTACGGCTCCGACCCCGATTACGTCCTCGCCCAGGCCGGGCCCTTCGAAGCCGCCGGCTTTGAGGTTCTCGCCCCTGAAGCCCCCGACCATGGCAGCCGGGGAGACGGGGGGCTTAGCCCGGACGACTGGGAAGCCCTCGCCCGCCACGCGACGGCCACGGTGGCGGCCTGGGTCGAAGAGCTCGCCGCCGCCCTCCCCCGCTGGCAGGCCGAGCGCGGCCTACCTCTATACGCCGCCGGTTTCTCGATGGGGGCTTACGTTTGGCACGAACTGATCAGCCGCCGTCTGGCCCGTCCGGCGGCCGCCGCCCTGATCGGGATGGGGGCGATCCCCAACGTGCCGGTGCCAGAAGGCGTGGAGCTCCCCACCGTTCGGGCGGACGCTTACCCGCCCCTTCCCTTGCTCCAGATCCACGGCCGTGTCGATCCGGTTGTGCCGCTCGCCTCGGTGGAGAGAACACTGGCCGCGCTTGCCCCGGCATACAGCGAATACCCCGGGCGGCTCGCGCTTTTGGCGCTGGAAAACGCCGGCCACGAACTTACCCCCGAGATGGCGGCCATGGCCGCCGCCTGGCTCGCCCGCTGGAGGCCGGATGCTTAGGGAGCGACGCGTAGTCCGCGAAGTACCCCTTCTACTGATGGTTCCCGAGGGGGCCCGGGGGCTGGTGCTCTTCCTGCACGGCGCCGGCGGCGGCAAGGAGCGCACCGCGCGGCTGGCCGGACCCTTCCACGCCCTCGGCCTGGCCACGGTTCACCCGGACGCGCCCCTGCACGGCGAGCGCGCCGTGGCGAAGTGGAAGTTCGACCCCAAACAGCGCGCCAACTACCTCGAGGGCGTGGTCCTGACCATCGCCGCCCAGGTAGCCGAGCTGCCCGCGCTGGCGCACGAGCTGGCCCAGCTGCCCGAGCTAGCCGGTCTGCCTTTGCTGGCCGCCGGGGCCAGTATGGGTGGCTACGTTTGGCACGAGCTCATTTCGCGCCGGCTGCTGCGGCCGCAGGCGGCGGCCGTTCTCATTTCCAGCGGCTTTCCCTTGGACGCTCCGCACGACTTTCTAAAGCGCCACCCGGATCTCGTCGCAGCCTACGAAAACCCGCCGGTGACCCGCGCGCACGCTTACCCGCCCACGCCGCTTCTGCACCTCCACGGCGACCGCGACCCGGTGGTGCCGCTGGAGCGGATGCAGCAAACCGTGGCGGCGCTCGAGCCCGCTTACCGCGAGCGCGACGGCCGGCTGGCGCAAGCGGTCTTTGCCGGCGTGGGGCACGAGCTGCCGGCGACAATGCTGGCCCAGGCCGCCGCCTGGCTGTCCCACTGGAGCGGCTGATGCTCTACTTGGGCACCTCCGGCTGGCCCAGCACCGGCGAGTGGGCAAACCTCTCGCCACGTCAGCGGCGCGAACGCTATTTTTCTCTCTTCAACTCGATAGAAATAACCGCCACCTACCGGCGCGTGCCCGACTGGGAACTGGTTTCGCGCCGCCGCGCCCAGGCGCCGGAGGGGTTCGTTTACTCCTGGCTGGCGCCGCGCTACCTGAGCTACCAGCCGAGCGGCCGGGAGCGGCGGGCGTTGCGCCGCTTCTTGCGCCGCCACCGGCGGCTCGGCCGCGCCCGCGGCGGGGTGCGCTTCCTGGTGCCTGCTGAGGCCGGCCCCGCCGCCTTCGCCGAGTGGCTGGCCATGCTTGCGGAGCTCGGGTTGCCCGGCGACTACGCCTTTGCAGTTTCGGAACAGTTGGCAAGATTGTTAAAGCCCTACGGCTGGGTAGCGGTCAACCAGCCCGCCGCCTGGCAGTACACCTGCGACCGCCCCCCCAACCCCGGCGTACCCGGCTACGCCTACTACGGCTCACTCAGCGCCGCCCTCGGCTACCAGCGCGAAGTAGCGCCCCAGCGCTGCTAAGGCCGCCTGGGCGCTAGCCTCCTGGCGGGAAAGCGCCCCACCGGTAAACACGCCCATCGCCCCCAACCGGCGCGCCTCGGGCCCGTAGCGGGCTTCGATGAGGTCGCCCAGCGTTTCCCCCGCCTTCAAAGCCGCCAGCCAGTCGGGCGGCAGGCGCACCCCCGGGCTGCGCCCGAGCGCGCTGCGCTCGGGCGCAGCC
>JALVWZ010000061.1 GCA_027023115.1 Thermaceae bacterium | reverse complement strand
AAGACCCGGCGCTCCTGCGCGGCCTGAACACCTACAAGGGCAAGCTCACCTACGCCGCCGTGGCCGAGGCCTTTGGCCTGCCCTACACTCCGCCCGCAGAGGCGCTGCGCGGTTAGCCGCCCTGCCTGCCGTAGCAAGCCGGTGCAAAGCACCGGCTTGCTTGTAGAGTGAGGCCATGAAGAAGGCCGCGTTCGCCCTGCTGCTCCTGACCGGCGCGCTGGCGCGGGCGCCCGTGGAAGCGCCGCCGCGCGTGCCCTGGCACGACGGCGAGCAGCTGGTCTACCGGCTGAGCTGGAAGGGCATCCCCTTGGGGAAGCAAACACTCAGCGCCCACCGCTGGGGCCGGGGCTGGCACTTTAGCAGCCGGTTCGAAAACGACGGCTTGGCCAGGCTGACGGGTTTTGCGATGAGGGTCGAGTCTTACACCCGCGCCGACCACTTCACCCGCCGCTTTCTGCGCGACCTGACCATTCCTGGCGAGGGGCGGCGGCTGCTCACGGCCTCGGTCGCTGGCGCGACCCGGGTTCACTTCGTATGGACGGACGGCAGCGTTCACGAGTTTACCCGCCCCCAAAGCGACGTTCTGGACGACGCCGCGGTCTTGTATTATGTGAGGGTGCACCCGGGCGCCGCTGAGCTGTGGTTGATAAACTTTCCCGACTTGGTGAGCGGGCCGCTCCGCTCGCTTGGGCGGCGCAAGATCAAAACCGCTTTCGGATGGCGGGCGGCCGAGGGTTATCTTTTTGACGCCGAGGGGGCTAGTATAGAAGTTTGGTACGGCGCGGACGCCAAACGCTGGCCTCTGCGCATGGTCTTTGGCCACCAGTGGGGTGGCTTCGAAGCGGAGCTGGTCGCGGTTGACCCGGCCCGCTGACGCCCTAGGAGAACAGATGAAAGGGAATATTACCGTTACCGAACAGGCGCTGGCCGCGATTATCGGCTTGGCGGCGCACGAGGTCCCGGGCGTGGTGGGAATGAGCCCGGTGGGAATCCGCGACGGCATTGGCCGCATACTGGGCCGCAGCGAGGCCAGCCAGGGAGTGGTGGTCAAGGCCGACCCGGCCAGTCCTGGCAAGTATCAGGCCGACATCTACGTGGTGGTGGCGTACGGGGTCAAGGTGCCGACGGTGGTCGAGTCCATCGCCGAGCGCGCCGAGTGGGCCGCCAAGAACCTGGCCGGCGTGGAGCTGGCGCGGATCTACGTGCACGTAGCGGGGGTGAGCCGTGGATAAGTGCGCGCCCGCGTCCCTGGCCGACTCGTTCCGCTTCGCCACCGACTGGTTCGCGGTGTACGTGGACGAGGTGAACGCCCTCAACGTCTACCCGGTGCCCGACGGCGACACCGGCACCAACATGCACCTCACCCTGCAGTCGGTGCGGCGCGAGCTGGACCTTTGCGACAACTCCAAGATGGCCGAGGTGACCCGGGCGCTGGCCTACGGCAGCCTCCTGGGCGCCCGCGGTAACTCGGGGGTCATTCTCTCGCAGCTCCTCAAGGGGTTCGCCGAGGCGATCAAGCGCGCTCCGGTGGTAACCCCCCAGCTGCTGGCCGAAGCCCTGGAAGCCGGCGCGCAGTCGGCCTACCGGGCGGTGATGAAGCCGGTGGAGGGCACCATCCTGACCGTCGCCCGCGGCGTCGCCGAGGGGGCCAAAAAGGCGCAGCAGGAAGGGGCAGGGACCATCGAAGAGGTCCTGGCCGCCGCTTTGCAGCGAGGCCGCGAGTTGCTCGAGCAGACCCCGGAGATGCTGCCGGTGCTGAAGACCGCGGGCGTGGTCGACGCCGGCGGCATGGGCTACATCCGCCTGCTGGAGGGGCTGGAGGGCTACGTTCTGGGCCGCGAGCTGCCCGAGCCGCCCAAGATCGAAAAACGCGCCCAGGAAGCCTTTGAAGAAGAAGAGTACGGCTACTGCACCGAGTTCTTGATGGAAGACGTAAACGCCCCCATCGAAGAGATTCGCGAACTGGTAAAGCCTTACGGCGACTCGCTGCTGGTGGTCGGCGCCGAGGGCTTCGTCAAGGGGCACATCCACACCAACGAGCCCGACGCCCTGCTGGCGGCGGTAGCCCGCTACGGCAAGATGAAGCGCACCAAAGTGGAGGACATGTCGGAGCAGCACTCCGAGATCCTCTCGGCGGTGGGGGCCGCCGACGTAGCCCCGCCGCCCACCGGCTTGGTGGCGGTAGCCAGCGGCTGGGGGGTCATCAAGGCCTTCCGCGGCCTTGGTGCGCGCATCGTGGCCGGCGGGCAGACGCAAAACCCCAGCGTTCAGGACATCCTCGACGCCATCAAGAGCCTGCCCAATCCGGAGGTCATCGTTCTGCCCAACAACAAGAACGTCATCCTGGCCGCCGAAAAGGCCACCGAGCTGGCCGCCAAGGAGGGCAAGAAGGTCTTCGTGCTGCCCACCCGCACCCTCGGCCAGGGGCTGGCCGCGGCGGTCCTCTACTCGCCCGACGCCGCTGCCGAAGAGCTGCTCGAGGAAATGAAGGAGGCCGCCGACCACGCCGTCACCTTCGAGGTGACCCGCGCCAGCCGCGACGCGGTGGTCGAAGAGGTGGGCGACGTTCAGGAGGGGCAGGTCATCGGCCTGCGCGACGGCAAGCTGGCCGTGGTGACGGACGACCCCGACGAGGCGCTCTTGAACCTGCTCAAGCTCACCCGCGGCGACGAAGACGAGTACGAGATACTCACCCTCTTCTACAGCCCTGCGGTAGCGGCGGAGCAGGTTGAAGGTCTGGTGAAGAAGATAAAGGAGCAGTACGAGGACCTGGACGTGGAAACCCACGCCGGCGGGCCCGACCTTTACGATTATCTGGCAGTGCTCGAGTAACCCCCGTATTTACTCGCTTTTAACAGAAAGCAGCGCCATTCGGAATAAAGTAAGGAGGGAGGGCAGTATGAAAAAGACATTTCTCGCCTTGCTAATGTTGGGTTTGCTTTCGGCTTGCCAGGTAACTGTGGTTACCCCCGGCCCTGCGCCGGGAACGCCGGTGACGGTAGACGACGACAATGGCGCCCAGAAGGCCATTCCCGCCGGAGAAACCGCCCGCTTCGAACTGACCGTGGCTGCCCAGCCGGTGCGCGTGGACGTATACCACGACGAGGCGACCGCCGACGGCGAGCTCGAGGTAAAAGCCTTGGACAACACCGACGCGCTCTACGCCCATACCACAGTCCGCTCCTTCTTCGCCGCCGCCGACGTCACCCTGAGCTCGCTCGGCGCACGCGCCCAGGACGTCAACGTTAGCTTCCCCTACTCCATCAACCTGCCCAAGAACATGGGCAAGGTCTACGTAGAAGTAACCAACCGCACCAGCACCGCCGCCCACGTAACCGTCAAGGCCGTTACCCGCAACGAGGTCGAGCGCATCGACTACGCCATGGCTCCCCCCAGCGGCGGCGCCACCTCCGCTGGTTATGGCGGCGCGATCCTGTTCCTGGGCCAGCACGACACATACAAGTACGCAGGCGCCGATAAGAACGTCACCTTCAGCCCCACCGACCCGGCCAATCCCGTGCACCTGAAGGCGGTACTCAACAAGGGTCAGGCTACCCAAACCGAGCTGCAGCCAGGCGTTGCGATCGCAATCCTAGACGGCGACACCGTAGAGGTCTACTCCGACGGCGACGACTACGCTGGTTTCTGCGCCTCCCTCGACGTCTGCGCCGATGGCATCGACAGCGGCGAGTACACCCTGACCATTCACTAACTCAGGAGGCTGCCAACTTAAGCCCGCCGGCCGGCGGGCTTAAGTTACTCTTAACCCGGCTCTTAATCAAGCTCAACGGGGCAGGCCTATCATTTAAATTGAGGGAGGCATCGGATGAGAAAATTGCTGATCTCCGCCCTGCTGCTCGGGCTGCTGGCGGCGTGCAACTTAAACATGGTTCTGCCGAGCTCGCGACTGACCGTAGACGGCGGCGAGCTCACCAGCGCCGCGCTGGACACCAAGCAAAGCGCCCGCTTCGAGGTTTACGTAGGCGCCAGTGGCGTACGCGTAGACGCCGAGGACCTGGACAACGGCGCCGCTGGCTCGCTGCTGCTGCGCGTCTACGACGCCAACAACGTTCTTTACGCCCAGACCATCAGCCACCGCTACTTCATCGCCCCGCAACCAGAGATAGTAGACGAAGCAGCCGCTCAGGGCATAGCGGTAA
>JALVWZ010000060.1 GCA_027023115.1 Thermaceae bacterium | reverse complement strand
TAAAGCTGAGTCCCGAAGAGCTTTTGCGCGACCGCTACCGGCGCTTCCGGGAGATGGGGGCGGTGGCGCAATCCTAAGAAAATTCGTAGAAGCAGGTTAAGCTTTATTACACTGCATTTACATCATCCCACCCTGGCGCAAGGTAGGCTGTATATGGAGGTGAGGTTTATGCGCAAGCTTCTATTCATGTTGGCGCTGCTCCTGGGAGCCGCCGCGTTTGCTCAGGCGACGGTTTCTCCCCAGGGGATAATCGTCAACCCCAAACCAGGCGACCTGCGGGTCAAGGTCTGGGTCGACAAAGACCCCGGCCGCACCGGCAACGCCGTCTATCAGATAGGCGAAAAGATCCGTATCAGCACCACCGTCAACCGTTCCGCCTACGTTTACCTCTTCAACATCAACGCCGACGGTACCGTAGACCTGATTCTTCCCAACGCCTACGACCGCAACAACCACCTGAACGCCGGCGAGGTGCGCACCTTCCCGCCAAGGGGGGCGCGCTACGAGTTCACCATCACCGGTCCCGAGGGAGCCAACTACGTGCTGGCGTTGGCCTCACTGCGGCCCCTTTCGATGGGCGACCTTACCGACATCCGCGCCGGTAAGGCCACCGTTCGCGGCCTCAGCAACCTTTCCCGCAAGCTCTCGATAGTCGTCCGGCCGGTGCCCAACCGCGAGTGGGCCAGCGACGCCCTGCGCTATTACGTTGGTCGTCGCGTTCCGCCGCCGCCTGCCGTGGGCACCCTCGACATTAGCTCCAGCCCCAGCGGGGCCAAGATCTACCTCGATGGCGCTTACCGCGGCCGTACCCCATTGCAGATCGGGGTCAACCCCGGTACTCACGACGTAAAGTTGCAGCTCCCCGGTTACCAGAGCTATCAGGTGCGGGTACAGGTCCGCGCCGGCCAGACCACCCGCATCAGCCCGCGTCTGATGCCGGTGGTGACCACCGGCACCCTGAGCGTAGACTCCTCGCCGCAGGGCGCCGAGGTGTACCTGAACGGCTCCTACCGCGGCCGCACGCCGCTCAACCTCTCGCTCAACGCCGGCTCCTACGACCTGGAGCTGCGCCTCGCCGGTTATGAGACGTTCCGGGCGCGGGTCCAGGTAAGGAGCGGTCAGACCACCCGCGTCGCACCGCGACTGCAGCCGCTCGTGTCCACCGGCACCCTGGAAATCTACTCCAATCCGAGCGGCGCCCAGGCCTACGTGGACGGCGTGCTCCGCGGGCAGACGCCGCTGGTTCTTAGCCTCGACGCCGGCGCTCACGACGTGGAAGTACGTCTTCCCGGTTACGCCACCTACCGTACCCGCGTCAGCGTTACCGCCGGCCGCAGCGTGCGCGTGGACGCCCGCCTTTCCTCGGTCAAGGCCACGCTCGACCTCTTCCTGAACACCAACGCCAAGGTCTTCCTGGACGGCTACCCGCTGGGCACCACCAAGAACGGTCGCCTGACCGTCAAGGTCGACCCCGGCGACCGCGAGCTGGTTCTGATCGCTACCGGCTACCACGCCTTCGTCAAGACCATTCACCTGGCGCCGGGAGCCTACAGCCGTATCTCCATCAGCCTCTCGCGTATCCGCTAGCTCCGACCGCTTACACCTCCCCCGTCGCGGCGGGGGAGGTGTTATCGTAAACCTGTGAATGCGGTGGTGCTCGCGGGCGGTTCGCCCGAAGATCCCCTGGCGGCGCGGTTTGGCGTGGCCAGCAAGACGCTGGTGCCGGTCCACGGACGGCCGATGGTCGAATATACCCTGCAGGCCATCGCCGACGCGGGCGGGGTGGAGCGGGTGATATACGTCGGCCCGCCCGCCCAGCTCGAGCCGGCCCCCAACCTGATCGTGCCCGACAAGGGCTCGCTAATCGCCAACCTCGAGGCGGGCCTGGCCGAGGCCAACAGCGAGCGGGTACTGGTCGCCAGCGGCGACAACCCCTTCATCACCGCCGAGGCGGTGCGCTGGCTCTTGCAGAACGCCCCCGACGCCGCGCTCGTCTATCCGATAATCCCCAAGGAGGCCGTCGAGAAGCGCTGGCCGGGCATGCGGCGGACCTACGCCCGCCTGCGCGACGGCGTTTTTACCGGCGGCAACCTGATCCTGCTCGACAAACAACTCTTCGCCAAGGCGCTGCCGATGGCCCAAAAGATAATCGACTTGCGCAAGAAGCCGCTGGCGCTGGCGCGCCTCATCGGCTTTGGCGTCTTGATAAAGCTGGTAACCGGCCGCCTGACCATTGCCGAGATGGAAGCCCGCGCCGAAAAGCTCTTTGGCGTGCCAATGAAGGCCCTGATAACTCCCTACCCCGAAGTTGGCGCCGACGCCGACAGCGAAGAAGACTTTAGATGGCTGGAGGTTGGCGATGCGCACGGTTCGTGAACTTCGCTGGGCCGGGGCGATAGCCTACCTGGCGGCGCTGGTGGTCGGTTTGCTGGCGGCCCTGCTGGTGCACCTGCTTTTCAAGGGGCAGGGGCGCTTCGGCTGGGAGGGTTTCAACGCGATAGGGGTGCTCGAGGGCCTGACCTTCGTCGCCGCTTTCACCCTCAGCCTCTGGATTGCCAAACGGGCGGTGCGGGTGCCCTGCACCACGCTGCTCACCGCCGGCCTGGCGGCGCCCCCGTCGGCGGGGCGGGCGGCCCGGCCGCTGCCGCTGATAGACAAGGTCGAGTCGTTCGAGGGGCGGCTGGCGGTGTTGGTCGCCGAGGGCGTACCGCAGGGGGTGCTTGGCCTGGGCGATCACATCGTCCCCTGGGAGGAGGCGCCGGTGGTACCGGCCGATACCGCCCTCAGCGAGTTGGCCGGCTACTTCTGGAAGAGCCCGGTGGTGCTGGTCGCCGACGACGACCAGGTGGTCGGCGTGATAACCCGCGAGCGCTTCTTCCGCCTGATGGGTTTTGCGCGGATGGCGATGTAGGACAAAACTTCCCTGTTTTTGTTTACAATGAACCTAGGCGAGCCTCGAGGGGCCGCCAAAAGGAGGTGCGGTATGGCCCATATTATCTGTGAACCCTGTGTTGGCGTGAAGGATCGTGCTTGCGTAGACGTCTGCCCGGTCGAGTGCATCTACGAGGCGCCCGAAGAGTACGACATGCTCTACATCCACCCCGAAGAATGCATTGACTGCGGCGCCTGTGTGCCTGCCTGCCCGGTTTCGGCCATCTTCCCCGAAGAGGACGTACCGGAGCAGTGGAAGAAGTACATAGACCTCAACTACAAGCTGGCCGGCCTGAAGTAAACCGCGCCAACGCAGGAACGCCCCGCCAAAGCGGGGCGTTGTTTGGTTCCCGAAATCCCTAAACGAGGCCCAGTGGATCAAAGCCGGGGCCTACCAGCTCGGCGGGGTTGGCGCCGATGAAGCCGGCAGCGTCGGCGTATACGCGCCGGAAGTCGGTCTTGACGGCCAAGTCGCCGTCGTCGAGGGCTTCTTCGGCGAGCTGCGGCTCGCCGCCGTAGAGGCCGCCGTTGACGGCGCCACCGGCCACGAAGGTAACGCCGCCGCGGCCGTGGTCGGTGCCGCCCGAGGCGTTTTGCTTGGCGCGGCGGCCGAACTCGCTAAAGGTCAGTATCAGTACGTCGTTCCACCTGCCCTGAGTGGTCATCTCCGTGCGGAAGGCGCTGAGCGCCTCGGAGAAGTTCGTAAAGTTAGTGGCCTGGGTGCCGGTGACGCCGCCCTGGTCGGAGTGGGTGTCGTAACCGCCAAACACCGTGTAGTAGACCTGTGAGTCGAAGTCGTACTTGATCAGGCGGGCTACGTCCCGCAGCCGCCGCCCGTAGGAGGTGTTGGGGAACTCGGTGGCCGGATCGTAGGCTGTGTTGCGTGCCCCTTGCACCTTGTCGACGCTGCGCAACATGTGGTCCATGGCGCGGCGCACTTCTTCGGCCGTACCGCTGCGGGTGTTATGGATCTGGCGCAGCAGTTCACTGCGCAACTGTTCCTCCCAGTCGCTGCTGCGCAGGTCGAACTCCCTGATGTTATCGAGGCTCAACCCCGATACGTGCAAACCGCGCAGGGCGCGCGGCAGCTCGCTGCCAAGGTTGGTGGCGCAGAAGGGGTCGTTCTGCTCGTCTATGAAGGGACCGAGCCAGCCTTCTTTGTTGGTGTTGTTAGGGTCGGCGGTGTTCCAGACGGCGGTCGAGTAGAAGTGGCTGCGGTTGTGGTGGGGATAGCCGACCGAGGTGATTATGGCCAG
>JALVWZ010000059.1 GCA_027023115.1 Thermaceae bacterium | reverse complement strand
GCCCATCATCCCGCCGCCCCGGTCGTAAGGCAGGTTCCAGAGGGTATAGCGGCCGGGCTCGCGGTCGCCGCGAATGAGCACCTCGGCCCGTTCTCCGGGAGCAAGCAATAACTCGTCGAGCTCATAGAGCTCTTCCAGCGCGCCGCCGTCGGTGGCGATCAGGAATAGAGGATGGCCATCAAGTCGCAAGCGGTAGAAACGCGCCGTCGAGGCATTGAGCAGACGCAACCGCAAGAGCCCGCCACGCTCCAGGAACCACTCGGGTTCCAGTTCGCCGTTCACCGTCACCAGCGAACCTTCACGGCCGCGCATGAACTCCCTCGGGTTGGGCGGCGGCACCCGCCCGCCAGAGATGGCAAAGTCCTTGAGGACCGCGAACTGCTCGCGCGCCGCGGCTACTTCGGGAACCTCGTCGAGCTCACCCCGCACCACGAAGAGGCCCGCCATCCCCAAGAAGACCTGCTTAGCCACTAGCCCGTGCAGGTGGGGGTGATACCAGAAGGTGCCGGCCGGGTGGTTCTCGGGAATCTTGAAGCTGTAGGTAAGCTGCTCCCCTTCGGGAATCTCCAGGAAGACGTTGTCGGCATTCCCAGTCGGCGGCACGTGCAACCCGTGAAAATGCAGGTTCGTGGGCTCCGGCAGGGCGTTGGCGAACCGGAGCGTCACCTCGTCCCCGGGCCGTACTTCCAGCCGCGGACCGGGCACCCGGCCGCCGTAACTAAATAGATTGGCCGTGCGTCCGGCAAGGCGCACGGGACCGTAGCGACCGTCCAGGTCGAGAGTGAGCGCTCCACCCCGGCTGCGCAAAAGCGGCGCGGACTGGGGTCGGCCCCGGGCGGCCAGGCCCAGACCCAGACCGGCCAAGCCGGCTCCTGCAACCAGCAGTTTGCGGCGGCTGATGGTATTAGCGCTCGTGCGCGTACTATGGCCACGAAGACGCAAATGGTTTTTTTCGTGTGTTTTCTTCATCACCCGCAGGTTAGGCGGGCTTTGTTAAGCTTCTGCAAAGGGCAGCGTGAAGCAAAACTCGGCGCCCTCGCCCGGCCGTGAGGAAAGCCGCATTACCCCGCCCATCGCCTCTACCAGCCCGCGCGAAACCGTCAGGCCCACGCCGCTGCCACCGCCGCTGCGACTGCGCGCAGTGTCGATCCGGAAAAAGCGCTCGAATATTCGTTGCTGATAGGCCTCGGGGATGCCGGGTCCATTGTCGCGCACGCAAAAGTTTGCGAATCCGCCCCGGGCCTCGAGGCCTATCTCCACCCGGCCTCCTGCGTGGGTGTGGCGCAGGGCGTTGGAGAGCAGGTTGGCCAGCACCTGGTCCACCCGTTCGGCATCGGCCAGCACTGGGGGGAGCGACGCCGCCGGCAGCTCCAGCGCAAGCTCGATACCCTTGGCCTCGAAGACCGTGCGGAACCGCACGAAGGCGCGTTGGGCCAGCTCGTCCGGGGCGTGGGGCGCGGTCTCGAGCTCGACCGCACCCGCCTCGACCCGCGAGACCAGTGAAAGGTCCTCCACCAACCTCCGCATCGAGCCCACCTCGCGCCTGATGGCCCGCGCCGCCTCCTCAGGCGGCAGCACACCGTCGGCCGCCGCCTCGGCGTAGCCCTGCAGGGCAGCGAGCGGCGTGCGCAACTCGTGGGCGACATTGCCGATCAGCTCTATACGGCTCTGTTCTACCCACTCGAGGGCCGCCGCCAAGTCGTTGAAGTGGGCCGCCAGCTCGGCCAGCTCATCGCGACCGGACACGGGGAGACGCAAGCGGTAATCGCCGGCGGCCATCCGCCTGCTGCCGGCGGCCAGCAGGTTGGCGGTGCCCGCCAGGCGGCGGCTCATCCAGTAGGCCGCCCCCGCAGCCAGCAGCGCCGCCAGCGGCAAAGACACCAGCAGCGCCGATGTGAGCGTGGCCGTCAGGCTGCGCTCCAGGTCGACCCGCAGACCCTCGGCCATCCGCGCGCCCATACCCATCATCTGCACCGCGCGCACCATATTGGCTACGTGACCGGCCAGGAAGTGCGGCGAAAGAACCTCCACCAGCACGAAGACGGCCGCTTCGGCAATCAAGATGACCAGCAGGTAACTGAGGAAGAGCTTATGAAATAACTTCATCCGAACTCTTTAAAACGATACCCCACCCCGCGTACCGTTTCGATGAAGCGCGGATTGTCCGGGTCGTCGCCCAGGCGCTTACGTAACGAGGCCACGTGTACGTCCACCACCCGTTCGACGCCGAAGAAGTCGCCGCCCCAGACCCGCTCCAGGAGCCTCTCGCGTTCAAAGACCATACCCGGGTGGCGGGCCAGCGTGAGCAGCAGATCGAACTCCAGCTTGGAAAGTTCCACCGTCTTTCCCGCCAGGTAAACAGCGCGCTGCTTGGGGGCTATCTCCAGCTCGCCGTAAATCAGGCGGTCGCGCACCCCCGAACGCCGCAGCAGTGCGCGCACCCGCGCTACCAGCTCGCGCGGACTGAAAGGTTTGGTTACGTAGTCGTCGGCCCCTTCTTCGAAACCGCGCACGCGCTCTTCTTCTTCGCCACGAGCGGTGAGCATCAGGATGGGCAGGTCGGGGCGGTCGCGCCGCAGGTGGCGCGCTACCTCCAGTCCATCCATCTCGGGCAGCATCAGGTCGAGGACCACCAAGTCGGCGGCGGGGGCAAGCGCCAGTGCGCTCACCCCGTTTGCCGCCTCACTGAGTTCGTAGCCCTCGTGGCTCAGGTAGGCCCTGAGGATCTCCCGGATCGCCGGGTCGTCGTCCACGATCAGGATCTTGGCCAAATCCTACTCCTCCAGGTCACGCTTCATCCGTTCGTAGGCTTCCTTGTCGATCTCACCGCGCGCGTAGCGCTTGCGCAGGAGCTCGAGGGCCGCGTCTTGCTTGCTAGCACTCCCAACCTGGAAGCCTCCTCGGCTGGCGATTTTCACCAGGGTGTAGATACCCCAGGCGATCAGCGCGAACCACAAAAGCCCCCAAAGGAAGCCCCAACCGCCCATTCCGTAACCGGGTCCCCACCATCCCATCATGCCTCATCACCTCCTGAGCCAAGGGTGGCGGGTGAAGGTAAAGCTTGTGTAAAGCCTCTTAGTATTCTAGCGGTTGCAGCTCGATGCTCCAGTTGTCCGGCGTTCCGCTTATCAACACTGCCAGGAAACGCACGGTCACGTCTTCCCGCCCCAGCAGAAAGAGCGCGCTCCTCCTCATCCGCTCGAGCTTCCAGGGGCGGATGCTCTCCAGCGGCGTACCGTAGCGGCCGCTGGCCCGCTGCTTGACCTCGACAAAAACGGGCACGCCCTCGCGCTCCATCCAAAGGTCGATCTCGCCGTAGGGCGTGCGCTTGTTGCGGGCAACCAGCTTATAACCGCGGGCCTGCAGGTGCGCCAGGGCGGCGTCTTCGGCCCAGCGGCCCTTCATGGTCTTAGACGGGAAGGGGGAGGCGGGCGGCGTCGGCCCAGAAACCCTCGAGGTCGTAGTACTCGCGGGCCTCGGGGCTCATGATGTGCACCAGCACCGGCCCGTAGCTGAGCAGCCACCAGCGGCTCGAGGGCCCCTCCACCGCGTCGGGGCGAACGCCCTCGTCGCGCAGCTGCTCCTGCACGTAGTCTTGCAACGCCTGCAGGTGCGGCTGGCTGGTGCCGGTGGCGATCACGAAGTAGTCGAGCGAGTCGGAAACCTGGCGCAGATCCAGCGCCACCACGTTCTCGGCCTTTTTATCTTCCAGGGCTTTTACGATCTTACCAATCAGGTCTACGGCGTCTATCGTCTTCACCATTCACCTCTATGGTAACAGATCGCGGCCCAGGACTATAACCACGTCGGCGTCGTAATAGAGCCTGAAGCGCGTCACCAGCGGCAAATGCACCGCCTCGGCGTAGTAGTTGCCCGCCGCCAGCGCCTTGTCTACCAAGACCTTGCTAACGTCTTGCAACCTTATCCGCCGCACCGGCGGTGGCTTCAGGCCTAAACGCTGCAAGCCGGCGGCGTAGGCCTCCCCCAACCCGGCGCCGCTGCCGTCGAGGATTAACACCCGCGCCTTTGGCGGCTTTACCCCCGGTTGGGAGTCTATCCCCATGAAGGCCGTCAGGAAGCGGCTGCGCGCTTCGTCCGAAAAGACCAGGTAGGAGCCCTCTTCCTGCTCGGGCAGGGTGGCGCTCTTCAGCTCCAGGCCGCGCAGCTGCGGCAGCAACGCCAGCACCTGGCCGGCG
>JALVWZ010000058.1 GCA_027023115.1 Thermaceae bacterium | reverse complement strand
GCTCCGGCGCGTTAGGCTGGGAACATGCACTATCGTTACCTGGAAGAGCCCGACTTTGCCGAACTGGCGGACCTGGAAAGGCGGCTTTTGCCGGGCCGCCCCGAACACTTCTACCGCTGCAACCCGCAGGCGTTGCGCTACTTCACCCGCTCGGGTCATAGCTTCGTCGCCGTCGAAGACGGCCTGCACGGCTTCGTGCTGGCCCAACCGGTATGGCAGGGCGACCGCGCCACCGTCCTGGTGAGCCGTATCGCCGCCGCCAGCGACGAGGCGTGCGCCGGCCTCCTGAGCACCCTGGTCAAGTCGGCGTACGATGCCAACGCCTACGAGGTGGCCTTGCTGGCTGGCGGTGATCGAAGCCGCCTGCTGCGATCCGCAGAGGATGCGGGTTTTGACGCCACCGGGCAGGAGCTGCTGGTGCGGGTACTGGGCAGCCGTGGCGCGCGCGGCGAAAAATCTGGCGTGCTCGAGTAAGGCTCGGCGTAAAATAGTTACATGATGAACCGGGTAATGCTGGGAATCCAAGGGGTCGAGAACTACGGGCAGATGGAAGCCGTCAGCCAGGCGCTGGAAAAGCAAAAGGGCGTCAATAAGGTCGAGGTGCAGCAGCTCGGGCAAATCGTGGTGGAATACGACCCGCAGCGGCTGACCGTGATGGATCTCATCCGCGCCGTCCGCGAAGAGGGTTTCTTGGCCGGCATGTTATAGTTGGAAGGCCGCGCGGGGCGCTCCCGGCCCGGCAAAACCGACCCCGAACAACCCACCCAGTCCGACCGCGTTTTCCTATGTGCTCGCGGGAAAGGAGAAAATATGGCGTACAAAGACCTTTTTGGAACCAAGAAGACCCTCGAGACCGCCGCCGGCAAGGTAAGCTACTTCGACTTCGGCGAGTTGGAAAAGCAGGGCCTCGGCAAGATTAGTAAGCTGCCCTTCTCGATCAAGATATTGCTGGAAAGCGTCCTCCGCAACGCTGGAACCTACGGCGTAAGCGAAGACGACGTTAGGAACCTGGCCGCCTGGAAACCCGAGCCCGGCGAGATTAGCATTCCCCTCAAGCTGGCGCGGGTGGTGCTGCAAGACTTCACCGGCGTACCCGCGGTGGTCGACCTGGCCGCCATGCGCAGCGCCATGGACCGCTTCGGCAAGGACCCGGCGGAGATCAACCCTCACGTTCGTTCCGACCTGATCATCGACCACTCGGTGCAGATCGACTTCTTCGGTACCTCCTACTCCCTCGCCGCCAACGTAGACAAAGAGTACGAGCGCAACACCGAGCGCTACACCATGCTCAAGTGGGGCCAGACCTCTCTCGACGGCTTCCACGTGGTGCCGCCGGGACAGGGCATCATCCACCAAGTCAACCTCGAGTACCTGGGGCGGGTCGTCATGCAGCAGGAGCAGGACGGCGAGACCTACGCCTTCCCCGACAGCTTGGTCGGCACCGACAGCCACACGGTGATGATCAACGGCCTCGGCGTGCTCGGCTGGGGCGTGGGCGGCATCGAGGCCGAGGCGGTAATGCTCGGCCAGCCCTACTACATGCTCGCCCCCAAGGTGGTCGGCTTCAAGCTGACCGGCGAGCTCCCCGAGGGCGCCACCGCCACCGACCTGGTGCTGACCGTGGTCCAGAAGCTGCGCCAGCACGGCGTGGTGGGCAAGTTCGTCGAGTTCTACGGCCCCGGCGTGAGCAAGCTCAGCCTGGCCGACCGCGCCACCATCGCCAACATGGCGCCCGAGTACGGCGCCACCATGGGCTTCTTCCCGGTAGACGAAGAAACCCTGGCCTACCTGCGCCTTACCGGCCGCCCGGCGGAGCTGGTGGACCTGGTCGAGAAGTACACCCGCGCGGTGGGCCTCTTCCGCGACGGCTCGGTGGAACCCGAGTTCTCCGAGTTCGTCGAGCTCGACATGAGCACCGTCGAGCCCAGCCTGGCCGGCCCCAAGCGCCCGCAGGACCGCATCCCGCTGGCGCGGATGAAGGAACAGTTCCACGAAGACCTGCTCAAGCCGGCCACCAAGATGGGCCTCGGCCTGAGGGAAGAAGAACTTGACAAGAAGGTCGTGGTCGAGCGCGAAGACGAAGACTTCGAGCTGAAACACGGCTCGGTGGTCATTGCCTCGATTACCAGCTGCACCAACACCTCCAACCCCTCGGTGCTGATCGGCGCCGGTCTGCTGGCCAAGAAGGCGGTCGAGGCCGGCCTGCAGGTCGAGCCCTGGGTCAAGACCAGCCTCGCCCCCGGCAGCCGCGTGGTTACCGACTACCTGGAAAAGGCCGGCCTGATGCCCTTCCTGGAGGCGCTGCGCTTCCACGTGGTCGGCTACGGTTGCACCACCTGTATTGGCAACTCCGGACCGCTGCCCGAAGACATCGCGAAGGCTATCGAAGAAGGCGATCTGGTCGCGGCCAGCGTCCTCTCGGGTAACCGCAACTTCGAGGGGCGCGTGAACCCCCACGTCAAGGCCAACTACCTGGCCAGCCCCATACTGGTGGTCGCATTCGCGCTGGCCGGCCGGGTGGACATCGACCTCGACAAGGAGCCCCTCGGCTACGACCCCAACGGCAAACCGGTCTATCTGCGCGACATCTGGCCCAGCCAGAAGGAGATTCAAGAAACCATCCGCCAGACGCTCGACCCCGAGATGTTCGAGAAAGAGTACGGCAACGTCTTCGCCGGCGACGAGCGCTGGCAAAAGCTGGCGGCCCCCAGCGGCAAACTCTACGAGTGGGACCCCAACTCCACCTACATTCAGGAGCCGCCCTTCTTCAAGGACATGCCGCTCGACCCCGAGCCGCCGCGCGACATCAAGGGCGCCCGGGTACTGCTCAAACTGGGCGACAGCGTGACCACCGACCACATCTCCCCCGCCGGAGCCATCCCGGTAGACTCGCCGGCCGGCCGTTATCTGATCGAGCACGGCGTAGAGCCGAAAGACTTCAACTCCTACGGCTCCCGCCGCGGCAACCACGAGGTGATGATGCGTGGCACCTTCGCCAACATTCGCATCAAGAACCTGATGCTCGACGGCGTCGAGGGCGGCTACACGGTCAAGCTCCCCGAGGGCGAGCAGATGTTCGTCTTCGACGCGGCGATGAAGTACCAGGAGGAGGGTACTCCGCTAATCGTCATCGGCGGCAAGGAGTACGGCACCGGCTCCAGCCGCGACTGGGCCGCCAAGGGGCCGGCGCTCCTGGGCGTTAAGGCGGTAATCGCCGAGAGCTTCGAGCGCATCCACCGCTCCAACCTGGTGGGCATGGGCGTACTGCCGCTCGAGTTCACGAACGGCGAGAACGCCGACAGCCTGGGCCTGACCGGTTACGAGGTCTACGACATCCTGGGCCTGGAAGAGGGTCTCGAGCCCCACAAGATCCTTACCGTCCGCGCCACCAAAGACGACGGCTCGGTCGTCGAGTTCAAGACGCTGGCCCGACTCGACAGCGACGTGGACGTGGACTATTACACCAACGGCGGCATCCTGCAGACGGTGCTGCGCCAGCTCGTGCGCAAGGGCTAGCGCCGCCATCTACGAAGGCGGGACCGGCGACCTTGGCGTCGCCGGTCCGCTTTTTATAGGCTGAAAGCGTGCTGATACACGCCAGCTTGCTACACGCCACCGGCGCAGGCCTGCCCAGCGCCCGCCTGCAAAGCTGGAGCGACGGCGGCTTGCTGATCGAAAACGGCCGCATCGCCGACGTCGGCCCCTACCAGGAGGTACGCGCCCGCCATCCGCAAGCGCCCCTGCGACGCCTGGAAGGCGGCCTGCTGCTGCCCGGCCTGGTGGACACCCACGTTCACTACCCGCAGACCGCGGTCATCGGCGCGCTGGGCATGGAGCTGCTGGAGTGGCTTAACGAGGTCACCCTGCCCACCGAGGCGCGCTTTGCCGACGGCCAGTACGCACGCAGCCAGGCGCGGTTGTTTCTAGACGCCCTCACGAAGAGCGGCACCACCCGCGCCCTCGTCTTTGGCAGCCACTTCGCCACCGCCCAGGAGGCCCTGTTCGAGGAGGCCGCCGCCCGCGGCTTCCCGCTCATCAGCGGCCTGGTCACCGGCGACCGCAACCTGCTCCCCGAGTTGCACACCACCCCCGCCCGGGCCTACGAGGAAAACCAGCGGCTCATCGCCCGCTTTCACGGCCACAACGGCCTGCGCTACGCCGTTTCGCCGCGCTTCGCCCTCAGCGCCAGCGAGGAGTT
>JALVWZ010000057.1 GCA_027023115.1 Thermaceae bacterium | reverse complement strand
TGCTGGAAGAACGCGAAGCGCGGCTCAAGTTTGGCGCCGCCTACGCCGCCTACGCCAGCCGGGTGCCGCCTTTCAACCTTTCCGGGGAATGCCTGCGCCGCTTGCTGGAGCTACCTCCCGAAGAGCCTGACTGCACCAACACCCAGATACTGGCCGACTGAGCCTGACCGGGCGGTCAGATTTCCGGTATACTTCGCGGTACGGGGGGAATAGTCATGAAATACCGTTCGTTGGGTAATTACGGCATCAAGGTATCGGAAATCTCGTTGGGCGCCTGGGTCACCTACGGCAACCAGGTGAAAGACCTCGAGACCATCAAGCAGATCAGCAAGCTGGCCTATGACGCCGGTGTCAACTTCTTCGACAACGCCGACGTTTACGCGATGGGCGCGGCCGAAGAGCTGATGGGCGAGGTGCTCAAGGAGTACCCGCGCCACACTCTGGTGATGAGCTCCAAGGTCTTCTGGCCCACCTCGGAAGACGCCAACGGCCGCGGCCTGGGGCGCAAGCACGTGCACGAGTCCATAGAACGCAGTCTCAAGAGGCTGCAGACCGACTACCTGGACCTCTACTTCGCCCACCGCTACGACCCCGAGACGCCCATGGAGGAGATCGTTACCGCGTTCAGTGACCTGGTAAAAGCGGGCAAGATCCTCTACTGGGGCACCAGCGAGTGGCCGGCGGCGCGCATCGCCGAGGCGGTCACCTTCGCCCGCGCGAATGGCCTGGCCGCGCCGGTGGTGGAACAGCCGCAGTACTCGCTGGTCTACCGCGACCGGGTGGAAAAGGAGATTATCCCCGAGGCCGAGCGCTTCGGCATGGGGCTGGTGGTCTGGAGCCCGCTGGGGCAGGGAGTGCTCACCGGCAAGTACGACGAAGGGCTGCCCGAGGGTTCGCGACTGGCGCAGTACGAGCAGTTCCGCGAGCGGTTGCTCACCGAGGAGAACCGCGAGCGCGTCAAGAAGTTGAAGGCCGTGGCCGACGAGCTGGGCGTGACCCGCACGCAGCTGGCGTTGGCCTGGGTGCTGCGCCGGGGACAGGTCTCGAGCGCCATCACCGGCGCCCGCACCCCCGAGCAGCTCCGGGAGAGCCTGGGGGCAGTCGAGGTGGAGCTGGCGCCAGAGGTCATCCGGCAAATCGACGCCATCTTCCCGCCCGCGCCCGACTGCTACCAGTAGCCTGCACGCTGGGGGCTTTCCTTTTTGCGCCGTCAGCGCGGCGTGGCGACGCCTAGCCATACAGTTCACGGCCTAGCCGTACAGTTCACGCCGCCCCGTCGCCGCGAGCCTCTTCCTTTCGTCACCCCAGCGGAAGCTGGGGTCCAGGACCGAGTCGGGGGTCGTGGCAAGAGCGCCTCGGCGTGACCCTTTCTGCGTGCGGGTCCAGCAAACGACGCTGTGGTGAACCGATCTGGATCCCAGCTCGCGCGAACGGGACCCGCCTGGCTGGAACGATGAAACCGCGACCGGTGGGAACGATGGTGCGCGATGGTCTGAAACGATGAAGGCAGACTCCGAGCGTTGTAGGGTGAAGGTGGGGGAACGCTCGTGAAATCACGCGCGGTCTGGGAACTTTCCGGCCGGCAGGTGGAGGTCAAGAACCTGCAAAAGGTCTTCTGGCCCGCCGCCGGCTATACCAAAGGCGACATGCTCGAGTACTACCGCACGGTGGCTCCCTACATACTCCCGTACCTGCGCGGTCGTCCGCTGACCCTCAGGATGTGCCCCGACGGCATCGCCGCAGGCTGCTACTACCGACGCAAGCTGCCCGGCCACGCGCCCGCGTGGATGCCGCGGGTTCTCTACAACCCCAAGACCAAGACGGGGCAGGTGCCGCTCATTTTGGTCGAAGACGAAGCACAGCTGCTCTGGCTGGCCAACCAAGCGGCGGTGGAGTTCCACGTCTGGTCGAGCCGCACCCCCGACCTGGCCCATCCCACCTGGCTGGTCTTCGACCTGGACCCGGGCGACCGGTCGCGCTTCGCGGATGTTTTGGAAGCGGCCCTCTTGGTGCGCGACGAGCTCCAGCGCCTGGGCCTCAAAGGCTGGCCCAAGACCAGCGGCGGGCGCGGGCTGCATGTCTTCGTACCCCTCGAGCCGGGCCGTTACACCCACGCCCAGGCGCGCGCCTGGGCCAAGGCGTTCGCCTCGCGTTTGTCCGCATTTAGCGGAGGCCTCGTGCGGCTGCCCCACGGAGCCACCCACCGCGGTAGGGGCGTCTTCGTGGACTACGCTCAAAACGGCTACGGCCGCAACACCGCCGCCCCCTACACCCTTCGCGCCAAGCCGGACGCGCCGGTGAGCACGCCGCTGGGGTGGAGCGAGGTGGCGCGGGGCGGTTTTACGCCGGCCGACTTCACGCTAAAAACCGCGCCCGAGCGGCTACGAACCCAGGGCGACCTCTTTGCGCCGGTCCTGCAAACCGCGCAAGCGCTGCCGCGGCTCGACTAACTACCTGAGAAAGACCGCGGCGGCGTCGGCCAAAACCGCAAAGGCAATGCCCAGCGCGGCGGCGGCGTTGATCCACAGCGGGTTGCGGCGGCCGGTGAGGCGAACGTCGTTGGAAAGGAACAGCAGCACGGTCAGCATCAAAGGCAGCAAGACGCCGTCGAAGACCTGGCTGTAATAGAGCGCCTGCCCCGGATCGAAGTGGGGGACTAGCGCAATCAATCCAGACATTACCAATCCGCCGACGAAGACCACGTAAAAACCGCGCGCCTGCGCGGGCCTGGCACCCAGCCCCTCGGGCCAGCCCATCCACTCGGCTACCGCGTAGGCGGTGGCGCCGGATAGGGTCGGCAGGGCAAGCAGGCCCGAGGCGATGAGCCCGGCAACGAAGAACCCGTAGCCCCAGCGCCCCAGTGGCGAAAGAGCGCGGGCAGCGTCGGCTACGCTGCCGACCTGGGCGCCGGAAGAGTGCAGTACCGCGGCCGCGGCGACGATGATGGCCGCGGCGATCAGGTTGGAGTAGACCATTCCCGGCCAGGTGTCCGCCAGGTCCACTTCGCCGCTGGCGACCACGCCGGCCTGGATCTCTTCCACCTCCTCGCCCGCCTGCCAGAACATCAGGTAAGGCGAGACGGTGGTGCCCAAAAGGCCCAGGGTGGCGACCATCCAGCCGCGGGTTCCCTGCAACTGGGGGATGAAGCCCGCGAGGACCTCGTGGGCCCTCGGATGGGCCATCCAGGCGGCTACGAAGTAGGCCAGCAGAGCGCCGGTGAGCACCGCCAAAACACGCTTGACGGCGGCATAACCTTCGAGTAACAAAATGGCCAGCCCGGCCAGAACCGGCAGCACCCAGTATTCCCAGGGCACGCCGGTGGCCATCGAAAGGGCCACCGCTACCCCGGCGGTGTCGGCGGCGATGGTGGCCATATTGGCCAAAAGCAGGAAGAAGACCACCAGCCCGGCCGCGAAGCGGCCGTAACGGCCGGCCAGCACCGTGGTCAGCCCTCTACCGCCGGCCAGCGCCACCTTGGCGGCCATGGTGGTGGCCGCGGCCAGCATGGGCGTGGTCAGCGCCAGCAGCCAGAGCTGGCTATAGCCGGTGCTGGCGCCCACCACCGTGTAGGTGATGACCCCCGCCGGGTCGTCGCCCGCGCCGCCGGTAATCAGCGCCGGTAGCTCGCGCTCGAGCTCGTCTTTGCGGTCAGCCCCCGGCATTGCCATAGCGCCGGTTGTAGAGCACCGCCAGCACCCCCACCACCAGGTAGAGAACCAGGATGAAGACCAGGTCGTGCGGGTTGTGAACGGCCATGTAGCCGATTATGGCCAGCACCGTTACCGCCATCAGCAACATGCCGGCCACGGCAACCCAGGCGCTGGCGCCGGTTTGCTCGCGCAGCTTCAGGTTGGCCAGGGAAACACCGATGGAGACCAGCAAGAAGGTCATGCTGGAGAACTCGGCGATTATCCCCAGCGAACCAAAGAGGGCGAACGCGCCGGCCAGGACGGTCATGGTCAGCACGGCCACCCAGGGGACGCCGCGCCGGTCGCGCAGGTTGAACTGCGCGGGCATCATGCCCTTGGCGCCCATCTCGGCCATCATCCGGCTGACGCCGAAAAGAGTCGAGTTTATTGCCGAGCTGGTGGCCATCAGCGCCGCCAGGCCGATCAGCAGGTGCCCGGCGTTGCCCAGGATGGGCCGCGCCACCTCCGCCAGGGCGTATTCCTTGGCCTGGATTATCTGGGCCAGGCTCATGGTGCCTACCGCCACCACCGCCAGCACCAGGTAGATGGTGCCGGTTATCAGGATGGAGCCGTATATGCCGCGGGGGATGTTGCGGTCGGGGTCTTCGGTTTCGACCACCGCGTTGGTGATCAATTCAAAGCCCTCATAGGCCACGAAGATTACCGCTGCTCCCAGCAGGAGGCCGCTCATTCCCTGGTCGAAGAGCGGGAAGAAGCGATGGGCGTCTACCCGCGTAAGCCCGATGACCGCGAAGAGGCCGAGGATGACTATCTTGGTGTAGACGATCAGGTCTTCGGTCACGCCGGCGCTGCGGACTCCCTCGAGGTTGACCAGCATGAAAAAGAGCAGTACGCCCAGCGAGAGCCAGATGCGCACCGCCACGTTGCCGGGGCTGCCGAGCATGTCGGCGCCGTAAGCGCCGAAGGTGTAGGCATAGAGGGACAGGGTGCCGACGTAGCCCACGGTGAGCGTCCAGCCTTCTATGCCGGCTATCCAGGGCAGTTTTGGCCAACCGCGCAAGAGGTAGGTATAGGCTGCACCGTCGTCGCGGAACGTCAGGGCCAGCTTGACGAAGTTGTAGCCGGCCGCCAGCGCGATCAGCATGTCTATCACGAAGGAGAGTGGGGCGGCGTGCCCGGACATGCTCACGGCGATGCCCATTACCGAGAAGATGCCGCCGCCGATCATGCCGCCAACGCCAATGGCGATCAGTTCCCGCAGCCCAAGTTTTTCCTCGTCACGACGGTGTAACATAGCCCTTTTCCTCCATTTCCTCGAGCAGCATGCGGTCTCCCCGGTACCTGAGCCGCGCTTTCGCCTCGCTGATGGGAACCCACTCGACTTCTTCTACTTCTCGGTCGTGTTCGCCGGCTTTGGCCAGCGGTTTCATCAAGAACCAGTCTACCCGCTTCTTGACCCTTTGCCCGTCGCGGTAGAACCAGTAAACGGAGGGCTCGAGCGGGGCCACTATTTCGGCTTCGTAGCCCGTTTCTTCGCGCACCTCGCGCAGCGCCGCTTCCTGGGGGCTCTCTCCCGGCTCGATCTGCCCCTTGGGAAAGGTCCAGACCGCTTCTCCTTTGAGGTTGGGAGCTTTTATCAGCAGCACCCGGTCGCCGTCCAGCAGTACGCCGCCGGCGGAGCGCTCGTAGACTACCCGGCTCACGCGTCCTCCAGCAGCTTGCGAAACTCGAGGGCGTTGGCGGGTGCGGCCGCGTCGGGGTCGTTATTGAAGTAGGCGTAGACCCGCCGCGCCCGGCCCGCGCGCACGCGCCGCGCCCACTCGCGCAACTCTTCTTCGTGGTAGCGGTAGCGGTACCAAGCGCCGCTGCCGTGAAAGCGCAGGTAGGCTTTGCCGGCGGTTTCCAGGTACTCGTCGGGCAGGTCGGGGGCGCTCACCGAAACGAAGATTGCCCCCGCCTCGTCGAGCGCTTGGTAAACCTCTTTTTGCCACCAACTGGGGTGGCGGAACTCGAGCGCGTTGTCAAAACGGGGGTCGAGCGCGTCCAGGATACGGCGCAGCGTTTCCGGCCGGTAGCTGAGGCTCGGCGGCATCTGAAAGAGCAGCGCGCCCAGGCTCTCTTGCAGATCCGCCACCACTTCGTATAAGGCGCGCACGCTGGCTGGTTCGGAGAAGCGCTCGATGTGGGTGATCCGCCGTGGCGCCTTGACCGTGTAGACGAAGCCGGCGGGGGCCGCCCGCCGCCAGCGGGCGACGGTCTTGTGGGTAGGAAAGCGATAGAAGCTGCTGTTGAGCTCGACCGTGTCGAAACGGCCCGCGTAAAACTCCAGCCAACGGCTGGGGGGCAGGTCTTCCGGGTAGAAGCGGCCGCGCCACCCCCAGTAGAAATAACCGGAGCACCCCACCAATAACCGCTTTTCCACGTCCTTAGTTTAGGCGTATGCTGGGTGGCAAATGGTGAACCGCCTGATTGAACTCCTCGGAAAAGACAAGGTTTCGGTCAGCCAGTCCGACCTCGAGGCCCACGGGCGCGACGAGGGCTACCCCGAAACCGCCAAGCCGGTGGCGGTGGTCTACGCCGAAAGCCCACAGGACGTCTCTGCGGTGCTAAAGCTGGCCGCGGCCAACGACCACGCCGTGATCCCCTTTGGGGCCGGCACCAGCCTGGAAGGCTCGCTGCTGCCTCTCAAGCCAACCATCAGTCTCGACCTGACGCGCATGAACCGTATTCTCGAGGTCCGCCCCGAAGACTTTCTGGCCGTCGTCGAGGCCGGGGTGACCCGTAAGCAGCTCAACGAACGTCTGCGCCGCGAGGGGCTCTTCTTTCCAGTCGACCCAGGGGCCGACGCCAGCCTGGGCGGTATGGCCGCCACCAACGCCTCCGGCACCACCACCGTCCGCTACGGCGGCATGCACCAAAACGTGCTGGCGCTCGAGGCGGTAATGGCGAACGGCGAGGTGGTCCAGTTCGGGCGGCCGGTACGCAAGACCTCCAGCGGTTACGACCTCAAGGACCTGCTCATCGGTTCCGAGGGCACCCTGGGGGTCATTACCAAGCTCTGGGTCAAGCTGCACCCGCTACCCGCCGAGGTGCACACCCTGCGGGTCTACTTCGAGAGCATCACCGACGCCGCCCGCGGCGCGTACGCGCTAATGGCAGCCGGCCTGCCGGTGGCGCGGCTGGAGCTGGTAGACGAGCAGGCCATCGCCGCCGTCAACCGCCACCTGAACCGCAGCTATCCCGAAAAACCGCTGCTCCTGGTCGAGTTCCACTCCTCCACGCCCGCAGCGGTGACCGCCGAGAGCGAGTTCGCCGAAGAACTCCTGCGCGACGCCGGCGCAGTGGGCATGGACACCGCCCAGACCGCCGAGGAGCGCACCGCCCAGTGGGAGGCGCGCCACGAGGCTTACTGGGCGTTGGTGCATATGTACCCGGGCCGCGAGTACCTGCTCACCGACACGGCGGTGCCCCTTTCCAAGATGCCGGGCCTGGTGGAGTACGCCCAAAAGCTGATGCAGGAGATGCAGCTTACCGGCAACATTCTCGGCCACGTTGGCGACGGCAACTTCCACACCATCATTGCCGCCACCGCCGAGGAGTACCCGCGCGCCGAGGAGTTCAGCAAAAAGCTGGTCACGCGGGCGCTCGAGCTGGGCGGTACCGCCACCGGCGAGCACGGCATCGGCCTGCGCAAGATGAAGTTCATGGAAGCCGAGCACGGGCCGGCGCTGGCCTGGATGCGCCGCGTCAAGCAGGCCTTCGACCCCGCAGGGGTGCTCAACCCCGGCAAGGTGCTGCCCAGCGCTGAATAGGATGCGTGAACGGCGGGGCGCAGACGCTTTGGACTAGCCGTCTTCGCGCGCGCATACCTACCGCCCGCCGCCAGTGTCCGTAGGCAGCTCCAGGGTGAAACAAAAGGCCACCGCGTCGCGGGGAACGCCCGCCCGCTCCAGCTTGGCCAACAGATCCTCGCGCACCGGCTGCAGGGCAGCCGGGTCTAGGGTGCTGCAGCGTATATCCAGCCCCACCCGGTTTTCCACGTCGTTATATCCGATGCCGTAGATAAAGTCGCAGGGTGCAATGGGTTCAATCTTCAGAGGGCCACCCTTGGGCATCAACAGCGTACGAGAACTGATCAGCTCCACCCAGGCCCTCAACTGGTCGTGGCTGTAGCGGGCCACCACGAAGCGCACTCTGGCGTCGGGCGTGAGCAGGGGGTGGTCGGTGACCGCGCGCAGCCGCGGCAGAATGACGTTCCAAAGCGCCCGCTTCTCGCGGCGCGAAAGCGGCAGCTCGGCGCCAAAAGGTTCCCGGTAATAGCGGATCAGGTTGACCGGCTTCCGCACCCGTTCGGGCACCAGCGCCACCACGAAGCCCCGCTGGTCGTCGTCCAGGTACACGGCGGCGAAGCCCTTAAGGTCCAGCGTGGCGATGCGGACGAAGGTGTCGTCCAAACCCCGGGCGGCGACCAGCGCCAAAGCGAGGAGCAGCACTACCGTGAGCCATCTTTTCATCACGCTCCGGCCTCCTTCCGGTCGGCATAAAAAACGGAGGTCGTGTAGAAAACGTTAGTGTTTGGTATGATTATAGGGAAATCGCGAGGCTCGTCAAGCTGGCCGTCGCCTGCCGGTGGTGCTTTGGAGGTTCGCTGCTAGCAAGGCGAGGTTGGTTCTTGAAAAAGCCGCGAACTTCCTGCCGCTGGCGGCTCCGGGCTTGCGGCAGAACCGGTACACGGTCCCGCTCAACCCCGGCAAGGTGCTGCCCGAATAGTCCGGACGGCAAAAGAATAGCGGCCCCGCGGGGCCGCTTTCTCGTAAGCGATGGCTAGTGGTGGTGGCCGCCGGGCCCGTGGACGTGGCCGTGAGCCAGCTCCTCGGGGGTGGCGTCGCGCACGTCCTTGACCTCAACGGCAAAGTTGAGAGTCTTGCCGGCCAGCGGGTGGTTGAAGTCGACGGTTACGTCGTCGCCCTCGACCTTGGTGACGGTCAGCGGCAGGGGGTTGCCCTGGTCGTCCTGGGCGTAGAACTGCTCGCCCACGGCTACGTTGGCGTCGTCGGGAAAGGCCGAGCGGGGAACGACCTGCACTCCCTCCTCGCTGTAGGCGCCGTAGGCTTCCTCGGGGGCGATGGTGGCGGAGAACGACTCGCCGGGAGCGCGGCCCTCGATTTGCTGCTCGAGGCCGGGGATTATCTGCTGGTGTCCGTGGATGTAGGCCAGCTCGCCCTGGTCCACCTGCTCACCGTCAACGGTGAGGGTGTAAGCGATGGTGACCACCTTGTCTTTACTTGCGTTCATGCATTCCTCCCTTCGGGTTTTACCGAAGTGCCCTCAGCCTAACCGAAAAACGGTGAGGAGGTGCTAAGACGGCTTTCCTTTTGGTTCTGGTTCTGGCAAGGTGAGTCTATGGACCTGGAAGGCGTCATCGGCGGCACCCCGCTGGTAAGGCTGAAAAAGCTAGCCGTTGGAGCAGCCGAGGTTTGGGTCAAGCTCGAGGGGGGCAACCCCGGCGGCTCCATCAAGGACCGCGCCGCCTGGAGCATGGTGCGGGCGGCCGAAGAAGAAGGCGAGCTGCGTCCGGGAAGCGGCCGGACGATCGTCGAGGCCACCTCCGGCAACACCGGCATCGGCCTGGCGATGATCGCCGCGGCGCGCGGCTACCGCTACGTCAACGTGGCTCCCGAGGACATTTCGGCCGAGCGGCGGGCGGTGTTGGCAGCCTTAGGAGCGCGGCTGGTGTTCACGCCGGCGGCGGGCGGGATGGTCGCGGCCAGGGAGAAGGCCGCCGCCCTCGCGGAGGAAGAGGGCGGCTGGTGGGCCGACCAGTTTTCCAACCCCGCCAACCCGCTGGCGCACTACCGCGGCAGCGGCCCCGAGGCCTGGCGGCAGCTGGGCGGCCGGGTGGACGCGCTGGTGCTGGGAGTGGGCACCGGCGGCACGCTGACCGGCATGGCCCGTTACCTGAAAGAGCAAAACCCGCGTTTGCTGACGGTGGCGCTGGAACCGGCCAGCCACCGGGCTTTGCGGCCGGGGCCGCGGCTGGGCCACCCCTTTGCGGGCATCGGCGCCGGCTTCGTGCCTGCCAATCTGGACCTGGCGTTGGTGGACGAGGTGCTGGCAGTGCCGGCGGAGCCGGCGCTCGAGCTGGGTGGCCGCCTGGCGCGCGAGGAGGGGCTGTTTTTGGGCCTTAGCTCGCTGGCCAACGTTTGGGGCGCGCTCGAGCTGGCGCGACGGCTGGGCCCGGGCCGGCGCGTACTGACAGTCTCGCCCGATTCCGGGTTCAAATACCTCAACGCGCGGCCGTACGGCGGGTAGCTGAAGGGATCTATATTCTCAGCGTTTCTTTGAACCAGAGGATTGCCGCCTCGGCCTCTTTTCGAACTACTGGGTCTATACGCCGGCTGTGCCTAATTGCGTTTCGCAGTTCGGCCAGCTGACCGAATCGTTTAATTAGCGTTTCTTTGCCGCCAAAAACCGGGGCTACCTGTGGCCAAATGCTTTTGGCTTGCAATACATCCTGGAGTTCACGTAGGTCAGCCAGCTCCAGGAGATCCGCCAGAGATTGGAAATCGCCAACCCGCGATGGGTTTTTCTTGGTAACGTTTTGCAGCCTCCGATCTATTTTGTCGCGGACATGTTGCGGTAACAAGTTGGGGTTTCCTTGCAGAATTTCAGAAATCAGGTTTCGGAGTTTGCGTTCTATCGCTTCGATGTCGGCGTCCAATATCTGTATTGGTGGTGATATCTCTTGTCCATTGGAGAGGCGATCCGCCATGAGCAGTAGCTCAAGCTCGTTACGAATAGTCTTTTCTCTTTCATTTATGAACTCCGTAAAATCGTCTGGCGTGAAAGGCTGGCGCAATAGTATTTCCAGGGCCTTTTCCGAGACCAAGTGACTTGAGAGTATCTGCTGCACGGCAGCCCGGCCATTCCTTTCGATTAATTCTGGCAGGTACTCATTGGGTAGTTTGTCGGCAATAATGTTCCGGTTGGTTTCCGGCGCAAGTAAGGTCCGGTTTAGTACGGTGTCAATGTTGGCAACGTTATTCTTCATTCCCCAACTGCGCGGCACGATGTGGTGATCGTCGATCAGCTCATAGCTAGGATGGCCGCCACCAATCCAATCACGTGCTCCTTTTATTGCTACCAGGTTGAGAACTCCCTTATATATGGCAGAAACGCGGTTGGTTTCACGCTTTAAATCTAGGTACGGAGCGCTGTGCGCAAACTCCGTGACCGCCTGCGGCTTGGCGCTATCTTCGTTAAACCAGCGCTTTAGCTCCAGATAGTCGCGGGCGGCAGTAGATTCCACCGAACCCGAGTAGCGATTAGTGAAAACGCTTGACCAGTACCAAAGACGTATCTTCGTTTTGGCTTTGAAGCGTTCCTCAACCGGTAGTTTCTCGGCGGTTTCGTGTAGAACCGAAAACACCGGAAGTATGGACGTATAGGGGAGCAGATTGCTGGTCACGGCCCCATATTCTCTAGGATCGCGCAAGAGAGTAACAGCCTTCTCCATGGCGCTTACAGCGCTATGCCATTGCTCTATGAAAGTCTCAGTATCCTGTATAAGCACCTTTTCCCCATGCGAACCCCTTTTTTGCCCGGGGATTAGGTAGTAGAGGTAGCGCGGTGAACAATACGCCTGTAACGCGATTGAGATCGTCTGTAAAACGTAAATGTTCAGCCGGTCGCTTGTAACGAAGTCGAGCCTGTCTTTGGCCTGGCGCCAAAGCTGCTTTAGCTGGATACCTTTAGGTTTGAGGAGTGCATTGAGCAAGTCGAAGATATCGAGTCTGATACCGCGGCTGTTTATTTGCGTGAAAATATCGCAGATCTTCTCGATAGATACGTCTTGATCAAGTTCAATAAATACAATTTGATAATTGCTTAGTACTTCATACAAGAGTTTTCCAAAAGAATCTGCGAAAGCGGCTGCGTCCTGATCGCCGTGCTCTTGCCAATAGCGCTCGTAATTCTTGGTCCACTCGTGCAGTTGATAGCCCGAGGAGTCTTTACCGATCAGCGCTAGCGGGAACCAGTGTTCCTTGAATTGTGCTTCTTGGTTCTGGAGGACGATAAGACCGTGCTGCTTCCAGTCGTAAATGAAAGCTTCGTCGTGACGATCCTCCCGCAGCGCTTTTAAATCTATGAAGTACAAATAACGACTTTTCCGCTTGGGTGCACGTACGTCGGGCGCGTGGAAAGCGTAATAAAGGGCGGTGAGTCTTTGCTGGCCATCGAGCACGATATAGTCGCGGTTGCCTTCTTCGTGCCCTTCCCAGCCATATACGGGTTCACACGATAGGGCCTCGAAGTTCTCTTCTTTGCCCCGCCAAAGGAGCAAACTGCCTATGTAGTAATCCAAGAAGATAGAGCGAACTAGGGCGTTGATATCCCAGGGATACCATTCAAACTCGCGCTGGAAGTCGGGAATGACGAAACGACCTTCTTTTAGCCAGTTGAGTATCGTTAATAAGTTGCGATGGTCAGGTTTCTGCGCGTTTTGCATTGTGCCCCTTTCAGACCCGCGTGGACTAAAACAATCATAATAGACCTAGGAACATCCCCGGGCCGATTATGACCACCGCTTTGTTCTTGCTGATTCGCAGTTGTTACCCGCGCTTCAAACCCCAAACCAGCCCTGCTGCAAAGCCTCCGGCGAAGGGGGCGTTGTAGGTGAGCACGTTTAACAACCCCTGCCACATACCCTCGAGCTGGTCCTTGCCGAGGAGCGGATCCACGCTGTGCTGGATGCGGGTCCAGTCCACCGTGACGTAGCCGTAGTAGGCCAGAAGCTGCAGCCCCACCAAGAACAGCCCTAGCGCGATAGCCGCTACCTTGCCCACCTTCTTGAGGGCGTAGCCGGCGACAAAGCCGGCCAAGCCGCCAAAGGTAATCTGGCCTATGTAGGGCTGAATGGCCTCCATGCACCCATCATACCGGCCAGGAGCCGGGGGCGGCGGTTTTTGGACACGCGGGCGCTATTAACCGAGATATGGCTGCAGTGCCACCTGCGTAGATTTGCCCCACGCAGCAGAAGGCACATTAACGTTTTTCTGCCAGCTCCGTTCCCTATGGGGTCTTCCTTGACGTGGACTCGGTACAAACCGGTAAGATAGAACCAGGCGCGGTAAACGACTACGCAAGCGGTTTGCCGCTCCCCGATGGCGAAGTATGGTAGCGCTACCAGCAGTTGGTAGCCAAGGAGGTGGCAGATGAAAAAGTTACTGATGGCGGCTCTATTGGCGGTGCTCGGTTTCGCCTTCGCTGCGGGTCAGATCACGGTCTGGACGCACTTTGGCGGCCCCGAGCTGGACTTCCTCAAAGCCCAGGCTCAGCGCTACGAGAAGGCGACCGGCGTCAAGGTGCAGATAGTCGAGGTGCCCTTTGGCGACATCAAACAAAAGTTCATCCTCGGCGCTCCCCAGGGTGAGGCGGCCGACCTGGTGGTTACCGTGCCCCACGACTGGTTGGGTGAGATGGCCGCGGCCGGCGTGCTCGAGCCTGTAGGCAAGTACGCCACCAAGAACTACCTGGCGGGCCTGATGCCGGTGGCCGTGGACGCCTTCAGCTACGGCGGCAAGCTCTTTGGCCTGCCAATGAACGCCGAGTCGGTGGCGCTCATCTACAACAAGGACCTGGTCAAGACCCCGCCCGCCACCTGGGACGAGTTCCTGGCCATCGCCAAGAAGTACACCACCGGCGACACCTTCGGCTTCCTCTACGACCTTGCCAACCCCTACTTCAACTACGGCTGGTTCAAGGCCTACGGGGCCTACGTCTTCGGTAAGAACCCCGACGGCAGCCTCAATCCTAACGATCTGGGCCTCGGCGGCGAGCCGGGTTACAAGGCCGGCCAGTTCATCAAGGACCTGCGCTACAAGTACCAGCTGATTCCCGAGGGCGTGGACTACGGCGTGGCCGACGGTGCCTTCAAGGATGGCGTTTTGGCGATGATCCTCAACGGCCCCTGGGCGTTGGGCGACTACAAGAAGGCCCACCTCAACTTCGGCATCGCGCCGCTGCCGGCTCCTCCCGGCGGCAAGGCCTGGGGGCCCTTCGTGGGCGTGCAGGGCGTGGTGGTCAACGCCTACTCGAAGGACAAGGTGGCGGCGGTCAACTTCGCCAAGATCCTGGTCAGCCCCGCCAACCAGGTTGCCTTCAACAAGGCCGGCGGCCGCATCCCGGTTTCGCTGGGGGCGCTCGAGCAACTCAAAGACGACCCCATAGTCAAGGGCTTTTCGACCACCATCGCCATGGGCGACCCGATGCCCAACATTCCGGCGATGGGTAAGGTTTGGGGCCCCTGGGGCAACGCCCTCAGCCTGATAACCCAAAAGCCCGACTCGAACGTCAAGAAGATCATCGACGACATGGTCGCCGAGATCACCAAGGCCATCAAGGGTCAGTAGCAGCCAGCGGGCGCGGCCGCCATTTGGCGGCCGCGCCCGACCACCGGAGAGCTCTTGTACCGTCACCCTCCCGGACTGCGCGGTTTTTTGATCGCCATCGCCCTCCTGGGCGGAGCGCTGCTGGTGGCGTTCGTACTGGGGGCGGCGGCTTTTTTTGCGCTGGAGTCGGCGGCCATTTCCGCCGGCCATCCCGATGGGGTGCCCAACTGGATAATCCTCATCACCTCTACGGCTTTCCTGCTACCGATCCTCTTTTTTCTGGCGTGGACCTTCCCCTTTCTTACCGACTGGTACTACCTGCTGCCGGCAATCGTCTTCTTGCTGGTCTTCACCGTCTATCCCATCGTCCTGACGGTCTACCTGGCCTTCACCGACTATTCGGGCATGCGCAACGGTTTTCCCGACCGCTCCACCGAAACCGCGGTTGTGGCGGTGAGCGGCCGCCGCATTACCCTGGCGGCCGACCCGCTGCGCTCGCTCGCCTGCGGCAAGAGCTGCCTGGGGCAGGAGCTGGAGTTGGTGGGCGACGGCCACCGCGCTCGCTTTAAGGTCAAGGGCCAGCAGGCGCGGACCCTGGTTCTGGATAAAGAACCGGCCTTCAGGCCGCGCTACGCCTATCGGGTCAACGCTTATCACTTTATCGGTTTCAAGAACTTCGTTTTCATCTTCAAAAACGCCTCGCGGGCGCTCTGGCCGGTCTTCGTCTGGAACGTCGTCTTTGCCGCTTTCACGGTGCTTTCGACCGCCCTATTGGGCCTTATCTTGGGCGTGCTGCTGCACAACAAAGAACTAAAACTGCGCAACCTTTACCGGACGTTACTGATCATCTCCTGGGCGCTGCCCGGGGTGATTACCATCCAGATGTGGGTGGCGCTCCTCAACAAGCAGTTCGGGGCCATCAACCGCCTGCTGGGGCTATTGGGCATTTACCCCATTCCCTGGCTGCTCGACCCGCTGTGGGCCAAGGTGGCGGTTCTGCTCGTCAACCTTTGGCTGGGTTTTCCTTACATGATGACCGCCACGTTGGGGGCGCTTTCGACGATTCCCGACGAGCTCTACGAGGCGGCCCGGGTGGACGGGGCCAGTCCGCTCGACGCCTTCCAGTTCATCACCCTGCCGCTCCTCAAGACGGCTTTCGTGCCCATCCTGCTGGCATCATTCGCTTATAACTTCAACAACTTCAACATAATCTATCTGCTCACCGGTGGCGGGCCGGCGGTGGAGGGACGGCTTTCGACGGCTCAGGCTACCGACATCCTCATCTCCTGGGCCTACAAGACCGCCTTTCGCGCCGAGGGGCAGTCGGCCTACGGGTTGGGGGCGGCCATCAGCCTGGTTATCTTCGTGCTGACGGTGGCTATCAGCCTGGTCAACTTCCGCGTTAGCGGGGCGCTGCGGGAGGAGGGGCGGACGTGAGCCGGCGCGGCTGGGTGGCTTTTTTGGGGCTGGCGCTGGCCTATTTGCTGGCGCAGTGGCTCTACTTTGGCGTGCGCGGTTTGCGGCCCGATAGTTTTTTGGTCTACGGCCTCGAGCGCAGCGAATGGCTGCTCGCGGGCGCGTTTGCGCTGGTCACGTTGGCCGTAGGTCTGATGCTGCGCCGCTGGCTGCGGGAGGGCGACGGACTGCGGCTCACCCTCTGGACCGTCTCCCTGTTCGAGCTGGCGGCCTATACCTACGCGCTGGGTCTCGAGCTGGCCAGCCGCGTGCAGCCCCGCCCTGCTTTTGGCTCGGTCTTCATCCCCGGCGGCTGGCGCTACGTACTGGCCGGTTACGCGGTCATCGTGGCCCTGCTCTTCGTTTATAGCTGGTTCTGGATCAAGATAAGCAACCGCCTAAGCGGACGCCACCGGCCGGTGCTGCCGCTTTTCGGGCAGGCGCTGACGCACCTCTTGATGTGGACGCTGGTGGTCCTGGTCTATTACCCGGTGCTGCAGGTGGTGAGCGCCTCCTTCGACCCGCGCAACAACCTCTTCAGCTTCCGCAAGGTGCATAGCTCCTGGCTCCTGGTGCGGGCCAAGGTGCTGCCAGCGCTGGACCAGGTTAGCTGGGCCAACTACGCCAAGTTGGTGAATGGGGTAGTCATCTACCCCTGGCAGTGGGCGCTGCTGGCGCTGGCGTTGGCCTTCTTGCTGGCCGCCTTGCTGCTGGCCTGGCTGGCGCGCCGGGGTGGCGGCGAGGCGCTGGGGGCGTGGCACGGCCGAGCCCTCTTCGGCTTCGCCGCGGTACTCTTCGTGCTGGTGGTCTTCCTCAGTCCCGACCAGTTCACCGGCGTCGGCACCGAGAGCAAGTTCATCCTCTGGGTGCGCAATACCCTGTTGGTCTCGGGCTCCAGCGGCCTGCTGGCCATCGCTCTCACCGCCACCGCCGGCTACGCCTTCGCCCGCTTCGACTTTCCCGGGCGTTACCCGACGCTGCTGACCTTCATCTTCATCCAGATGTTCCCCGGCTTTTTGGCGCTGGTGGCCATCTACTACCTGCTCAGTTGGCTCGACCTGCTCAACACCTTTACCGGCCTGCTGCTCGCCTACTCGGGCGGGATCATCAGCTTTGGCAGCTGGGTCTACAAGGGTTACGTCGAGAGCCTGGGACGCAGCCTCGAGGAGGCGGCCTACATCGACGGCGCCACCCGCTGGCAGGCCTTCACCCGCATCGTCCTGCCGCTCTCGGCGCCGATGTTCGTCTTCATATTCCTGCTCCAGTTCGTGGGCACCTACTCCGAGTTCATCATGGCCAACCTGGTGCTCACCGGCGTGGACAAGTGGACCGTCGGTCTCGGCCTTTACAGCTTCACCACCGGCCAGTTTTCCACCAAGTGGGGCCTCTTCGCCGCGGCCAGCGTGCTCGGCTCGCTGCCCATCCTGCTCATCTTCTACGGCTTCCAGCAGTACTTCGTTTCCGGCTACACCGCCGGCGCGGTCAAGGAATGAAC
>JALVWZ010000056.1 GCA_027023115.1 Thermaceae bacterium | reverse complement strand
GTGCGCGACGCCCTCGACCCGAAGAGCTGAGCTGCGTAAAGCATTTTGCGAGAACCCCGGGCGGCGGTCCGGGGTTTCGTATTGAAATGCGAATTACTTATCTGCGTGCCTGTGCGGGGGTTTGAGCATAACCCCTTAAAAACGCTTTACTATGCGCGCTTTATTGCGCCCGCCTGCGCCAGGTGATACCATGTGAGCGTATAATTAACGAAAGGAGCAACATGAAAAAGTATCTCTTGGCAATCGCGGCACTTATCGTAATGGGCGCCGCATTTGCCGCAACCCCCAAAGACACCTACGTCTATCTGCAGAGCGCGGTCGTCGACTCGCTCGATCCGGTACAGGGCTACGATGGCGCCTCGAACGGCATCATCGAAAACATCTACGAGACCCTCTACAGCTTCAAGAAGGACTCGCTGAGTGAGTACGAGCCCACCCTGGCGACCAGCTATGAGGTTTCCGACGACGGTCTGACCTACACCTTCCACCTGCGCAAGGGGGTCAAGTTCCACTCCGGAAACCCGATGACCTGTAAAGACGTCAAGTATTCCATGCAGCGCAACCTGGTGGTCATGCCGGGTGACTCTGGCGCCTGGATCTTCGGCAGCGTCCTCACCGGCTACGGTGACGACGCCATGACCGAGGCCAAGCGCGCCCTCGGTGACAACGCCTCCAAGGCCGAAATCGACAAGTTCCTCGACCAGTACTGGAAGAAGATCGAGGCGGCGGTGACCTGCGACGACATGTACACCGTCAGCTTCCACTTGGCCAAGCCCGACGTTTCCTTCATGGCCCGCCTGCTCTTCACCGGCGCCGCGGTGGTAGACAGCAAGTTCGCCATCGCCCACGGCGAGTGGAGCGGCACCGAGGCCGACTGGAAGGACTGGATCGGTCGCGACCTGCGCACCAGCTACCTGCACAAGCACGACGCCGGCACCGGCCCCTACAAGCTGGTCAAGTGGGACGGCAACAACGTGGTGGCCGAAGCCTTCGACGGCTACTGGGGCGGCGCGCCGGCCATCAAGAAGGTGCTCATCCAGTCGGTCGAAGAAGAAGCCACCCGCCTCGAGGCCCTGCGCCGCGGCGACGCCGACCGGGTAGACGTCAACAGCTGGGCTACGGTCAACGCCAAGGTCAAGCAGATGCCCGGCGTAAAGGTCTGGTCCGACCCCAAGTGGTCCCCCGCTGGTGCCCACGTCGTCTTCTTCAACTTCAACGTCCAGGGCGAGAACAACCCCTACATCGGCTCCGGCAAGCTCGACGGCAACGGCATCCCGCGCGACTTCTTCTCCGACATCAACCTGCGTAAGGCTTTCGCCTACTGCCTCGACCAGGACGCCATCTACAACGACCTCTTTGAAGGGCACGGCTCCTGGTACACGATGGCCCTGCCACCGACCTGGCCCGGCTACAACCCCGATATCCCCATCCGCAAGCTCGACCTCGACAAGGCCGAAGAGTACTTCAAGAAGGCCTGGGGCGGCAAGGTCTGGGAGAAGGGCTTCAAGCTGACCATTACTTACAACGCCGGCAACACCGAGCGCCAGACCGTGGCCGAGATGATCAAGGCCAACGTCGAAAGCATCAACCCCAAGTTCAAGATCGACATTGCTCCGCTGCAGTGGTCCGACTATCTCAAGGCAGCCCGCGCCAAGTCGCTGCCCATCTGGCCGCTGGGTTGGGGCGCCGACTACGCCGACTCCGATAACTTCATCCACCCCTTCTACCACTCGCGCGGTTCGCTGGCCAAGCGCCAGAACTTCAAGGATCCCGAGTTCGACAAGCTGATAGACTACGCCCGCACCCTGGTCAAGCCCGAGCAACAGGCCGAGCGTTACGCGATCTACAAGAAGATCGGGCGTATGGCTTACGACGTTCTCCCCAACATCCCCTACCCGCTGCAGTCGCCCTTCATCATCACCCGCGACAACCTGCAGGGCGTCTACTACAACTCCATGCTCAGCCGCGACTTCTACTGGAAAGACATCAGTAAGAAATAAACCGCTAAGATTAGGGCCGCCTGGATCCAGGCGGCCCTAATCTTCTAAAAAGAGAAACCACATGCTGAACTACATCATCCGTCGCGCGCTGCAAATCCCGCTGGTGCTCTTCGTGCTCTCGCTGATCATCGTCGGGCTAATGCAACTTCTTTCGCCCCAGCAGCGGGCCGCGGCGTTCATAACATCGGACAAACAGATAGAACACTTAGACCAGATTATCGAAAAGTACCACCTAGACGAAGGTTTTATAGTTCAATACAAACTCTGGGCCAAGGAGGTGCTGCACGGCAATCTGGGCTTCTCGCGCATCTCCAAGGAGCCGGTTACCACCACCGTTCGCAAGAAGCTGCCGGCCTCGACCGAGCTGGCTCTCTCAGCTTTCATCCCAATCGTGCTGGTGGGTATCTGGCTGGGAACGCTGGCGGCCACCCACCGCGACGGTCTGCTCGACCAAGTACTGCGGGTGGTGGCCATCATCGGCTGGTCGCTGCCCACCTTCGTGGTGGCAATTTGGTTGGTCGCCTGGATTTACGGCGGCCTCGGCTGGTTCGGCATCGGCCGTCTGCCCAACTCGCTCCTGATAGACCTGGCCACGAGCAACTTCCACTCGTATACGGGTATGTACACTATCGACGGCATTCTCAACGGCCGCCTCGACGTCACCTGGGCGGCGCTGGTACGGCTGGTGCTGCCAGCGACCGCGCTGGTAATAGTCGTTAGCGCCGGCATCATGCGCGTCATGCGCTCATCTATGCTCGACGAGCTGGGTAAAGACTACGTCCGCACCGCTCGCGCCAAGGGCTTGCCGGAGGGCCGGGTAGTCTACAAGCACGCCTGGCGTAACGCCCTCATCCCGGTAATCACCATGGCCGGCCCGATGCTGGGCCGCATGATTGGCGGCATCGTGGTCATCGAGCTGATTTTCAACTTTCCAGGCCTAGGCGAGTGGGCCGCCAAGGCAGCCTTGCAACTCGACATGAACACCCTGCTGGCCTTCGTTTTGTTAATCGGTTTGATCATGGCAACCGTCAACCTGTTGGTAGACATCGCCTACGTGGTGGTGGACCCGAGGATTCGCTATGAGTAGCGGCGACGTTCTCAAACCCAAGGCTGAGCGCTGGTATCAGTCGAAACGTTTCAAGCGCTTCCGCCGTAACCCGCTGGCGATAGCCGGCGTGGTGATCTTAATCTTCTTCGCGACCATGGCCATCTTGGCGCCGGCTTTGACCGCCGACCGGATGGGCCGGGCCTGCTTGCGCGACTTGCACCTGGGCCGCACGGAAGCGGTCACGGTGCTGCGCAACCCCCTGAGTGGCGCTTTCTGGCGCGCCGCCTTCGCCCCGCCGAAGAGCTGCTACCACATTCCCCGCAAGGGCTACTCGCCCAGGCCCAAGGCGCCCAGCAAGAAATACCCGCTGGGTCTAGCCAGCGGCGGCTACGACATTTACTACGGCATCGTCTGGGGTGCTCGCACCGCCTTTTACATTGGCATCCTGGTAGTGGGCATCGTCTTGATCATCGCCATTACCGTTGGTGGCTTGGCGGGTCTCTTTGGCGGCTGGCTGGACAACGTTCTGATGCGGCTGGTGGACATCGTCTACTCGATTCCCAGCCTGGTGCTGGCGATGGTCTTCGCTTCTATCTTCGGCCGCGGCCTGGCCAAGACGATGGTCGCCATCGCCCTGGTGGCCTGGCCAATTTACGCTCGGATGCTGCGCGGCAACATCCTGCTGGTCAAGTCTCAGGACTACATCTCGGCCGCCCACGCCGTCGGAACCGGCAACGCCCGTCTCTTTTTCAAGCACATCCTCCCCAACTCCATCGGTTCGGTGATCATCCTGGCCAGCCTCGACATTGGGGCCATCGTCATCACCGCCTCCACGCTGGCCTTTTTGGGTCTGGGCGCCGACGTCGGCTACGCCGACTGGGGGCAGATGATCAGCTTTGCCCGCAGTTGGATTTCCAACCCCGGCGGGGAGCCGCTGAAGTACTGGTTCGTCTGGTTCTGGCCCAGCCTGGCAATCGCCCTTTTCGTGCTCGGTTGGAACCTGATGGGTGACGCCGTACGCGACGCTCTCGACCCTCGCAGTTAGCTTTGGATCCGCAAAGCCCCCCGCTACGGCGGGGGGCTGTTCGTCGGGAAGTGGGATGTAGGGTGTGGGAGGTGGGTGTGTGAGTTGTACGTAGTACGTGGTGAATAGGTTGTAGGAGGTGGGTTGTGGGG
>JALVWZ010000055.1 GCA_027023115.1 Thermaceae bacterium | reverse complement strand
CGCCAAACTTCGCGCGGGTGCACAAGGCGGCCGTGGTCAACGTCGAGCACGTGGTAGAGGCGGTCCCCTGGTTTTCGGGCAACTACCGCCTGCGCCTGGCGGACGGCTCAGTCGTCAAGCTTTCCCGCCGCCGCGCGCCCGAGTTCTGGCGCCGCAGCGGGCGCGGCTAGCCTACTGTGAGCTCGTCACGACGCCGGCTATGCTACTAGCTTTGTCGAGGTCGCTGGCCAGCTCCTGCACGCTGCCGTCGGCCAGCGAAACCGCGTACACGTAGCCGGCGTTGCCCGACGAAACGTAGATGTTCTCGTCGTCCGCGGTCATGTAGGCCGATATTCCATGCGGCAGGTGGGCAAACTCGGTCGCCGCGCCGCCGGCGCTGAACTTGAGAATGGTGCCGTTGTCGAGGCCCGTATAGTAGCTGCCGTCGTGGTAGGCAATGCCGGTTAGCCAGTTTGTAGATTGGTCCGACAAGTCCTCGAGGATAGAAACGCTATAGTCATCCAGGTCTATCGCAAAGACGTGTTTATAGTTGTCCTCGCTAATGACCAGCTTGCCGCCAACGACGACGCCGTCGAGGTTTTCGTACTCGCCCGCGGATGGGGTGAAGGCGACATCTTTCACCAGGTTGCCGTCAAAGTCTATGAAGTGCACCTTGTCCTCGCCGTTGTCGAGCAGGGCAATGCGGTTGTCGTCTACCACGACGCACCAAAGGGCATCGGGGTATGCGGGGTGGGTTATCGTTCCCACCTGGTTGCCCTGCAGGTCGTAGACGTTTATCGTTTGCGAATCTGCATAGGCGTAGATCTTGCCGTTCCAGTAGGCGAAAAAGCGCCCGCCCACGCCCAGCGGTGTAACCGTTTTGCTGGCGATGTCCAGGCTGACGATGCCGTTCTGGGTGCCGATCAGGAGTTTGTCGAACTCGACCGTCTGCTGAGGGGGCTGGTTGTTTCCACCGCCGGGCTGTTCCTTTGGTTGACCGCAAGAAGCCAAGAGCAACGCCGCAATGAATAAGCTGGCAATCAGCAAGCCAATCTTCTTCATGTAACCCTCCTTGTACTAGTTATATCACACTATTACGTTAGTTAACCCCCCACGGGAACGCGCTTATTTGGGTATTGCCCGCAATGTCACGGCTTATCTTGTGTGCGGGTTGTGTAAGATGTGTAAGTTGTGTATAATGTGTAACAACGCCAGGTAGTAAAGGAGGCGGTTCGGTGTTCAAAAACGGTCCTATGAACCCTTTGTTCAGTGCGGCAGTTACGGCGCTGCTAGTGCTGCTGGCGACGGTCGCCCTGGCAACGGCGCCGGTGCGGGTAGACCTCGAGCGCCTCGGCAGCGGCGAGCTGCTCTTTGCCACCCAGCAAAGCGGCGTCTACGTTCCCGCCACCAAGGTTTCCACCACGGTGGACGCCGATATTGCCGGCGTGGTGGCCCGCGTGCGGGTGCGGCAGAGCTTTAGGAACGACGGCGACGACTGGGTCGAGGCGGTCTACGTTTTCCCGCTGCCCGAGAACGCGGCGGTCGACAGCCTGAAGCTGATCGTCGGCGAGCGGGTGATCGTCGGCGAGGTCCAGCCGCGCGAGCAGGCGCGGCAAACCTACGAAACCGCCAAGAGCGAGGGGCACCGCGCCGGGCTGGTGGAGCAGGAGCGGCCCAACATGTTCACCACCTCGATCGCCAACATCGCCCCCGGACAGACGATAACCGTCGAGATCGGCTACAGCCAGGTGCTCCGCTACGACGGTGGCCGCTTTTCCTGGCGCTTTCCGCTGGCCATTACGCCGCGTTACATCCCCGGCGAACCGCTGCCCCGTCAAAGCGGGGGTCGGGGTTTCGCGCCCGACACCGACCAAGTGCCCGACGCTTCGCGGATTACGCCGCGCTACGACGCCGACGCGAAGAACCCGGTAACGCTGCGCGTTCGCCTGAACGCCGGATTTCCGCTGCAAGAGGTGGTAAGCCGCTACCATCCGGCGCGCGTCAGCCACGAGGGCAACGAGTACCGGCTGGAGGTGCGGACCACCACCGCCCACGACTTCGAGCTGGACTGGCAGCCGCAGGTCTCGCGGGTGCCCGCCGCGGCCGCCTTCAGCGAGGACGTGGCCGGTGACCACTACGCTCTGATACTGCTCATGCCGCCAACCCGCGGCGCAACCAAAGAACCGCCGCCGCGCGAGCTGATCTTCGTCATCGACACCTCGGGCTCCATGAACGGCACCTCCATCGAGCAGGCCAAGCAGGCGCTCACGCTGGCGCTCGAGCGCCTCAGGCCCCATGACCGCTTCAACGTCATCGAGTTCAACGACGAGGCCCACGCCCTCTTCAGCCAGCCGGCTCCCGCCGACCGGGCCACCGTTCTCATGGCCGAGCGCTTCGTGAAACGACTCCGTGCGAACGGCGGCACCGAGATGGCCAAGGCGCTGCGGCTGGCGCTGGCCGGCGGGGCACCGGAGGGCTACCTGCGCCAGGTGGTCTTCATCACCGACGGCAGCGTTGGTAACGAAGCGGCGCTCTTCAGGATAATCAAGGAGCGCCTGCACGGGGCCAACCTCTTTACCGTCGGTATCGGCTCGGCCCCCAACAGCTACTTCATGCGCAAGGCGGCCGAGTTCGGCCACGGCACCTACACCTACATCGGCGACGTCGGCGAGGTGGGCGAGAAGATGCAGGCCCTCTTCGTCAAGCTGGAAGGTCCGGTGCTGACCGACGTGCGCCTGGTGCTGCCCGCCGGCAGCGAGGCCTACCCCGCGACCGTTCCCAACCTCTACCGCGGCGAGCCGGTGGTGGTTAGCGCCAAGGTGCCGACGCTGAACAGCGTGGTCGCCATTCGCGGCCGCTCGGGCGGGCACGAGTGGGTGCGCAGCCTGGACCTGGCCAAGGCGGCGCACGGCGAGATAGCCATCGTCTGGGTGCGGGCCAAGGTGGAGGAGCTGGAAGACGAGATGGTTCGCGGTGGAGACGCCGCCAAGCTGGAAAAAGAGATTACCCGCCTGGCGCTGGCGCACCACCTGATAACCGATTACACCAGTCTGGTGGCGGTCGACAAGACCCCGGCCCGGCCGGCCGGCTCGGAGCTGCACCAGGATCGGGTGCCCCTGCAGGTGCCCGCCGGGCAAAGCGTGGACCCGGCTATGCTCAAGCGGCAGCCAAAGGCGCTGGTGGGCACGCTGGCCCTCGATTACGACGCCTACGGCTACCCCACCACGGCCACCGCTGCACCGCTCAAGTTGTTGCTGGGAGCGGCGGCGATGCTGCTGGCGGCGCTCTTGCTGCTCAGCGGGCGCCGGCGGGAGGCGGCTTGAAGCGCGGCCGCGCCTGGCTGTTCGGCGCCGGGGCCTTGCTGGCGCTGGGGTTCGGGGTTTGGCAGCTGGCCGGCGGCGGCTACATCTACTTGAAGGCGCAGCTGGCGCAGGTGTTGCTGGAGCGGTCCTGGCGGCTGGCGCGGGCCGGGGCGGCCGACGCCCGCCCCTGGCCCTGGGCCGATACCCGGGCGCTGCTGCGCCTGCGGGTGCCGCGACTCGGCGTGGAGCAGATCGTGCTGGCCGGCGCCAGCAACCGCACCCTGGCCTTCGGCCCCGGTTTAATGCTGGCCAGTCAACTGCCGGGGCGGCCGGGGGTGACCGTCATCAGCGGCCACCGCGAAACCCACTTTTCGTTCCTGGGGCGCTTGCGCGCAGGTGACCTGGTGGAGCTGGAAACGCCCGACGGCCGCCGCCACGACTACCGGGTAGAGGGCCACCGGGTGGTGGACGTGCGCCGTAGCCGGCTGCGCCTTGGCGGCCCAGCCGACGAGCTGGTGCTGATCACCTGCTACCCACTCGGCGGCGTTCACCCGCTGGGGCCGGAGCGTTACCTGGTCTACGCACGCGCCGTCGGGCAGGGGGCCTACCTGCCCCCACCCTCCAGCAGCCGCCGGTAGAGGTCCAGCGCGTGCCCCTCGATGCCCACGCCGGGGACGATCCGGAAAGTGCGTTCGCCGCCGGCGGTGCGCTCGGCCTTGAGCAGCAGCGAACCGGGCCAACCGCCGTTTTCCACGTCGCGCACGAACTGGGCCATGTGGGTTACGAAGACTACCCGCACCCCATCCTCGACGAGTGCCCGCAGAGCTTCTTCGGCCAGGGCGGTGCCCTCGTGCTCGTAGGTGGAGGAAAAACTTTCGTTCATCAAGAGCCAGGCTCCCGGCCGGACGTGCTCGACTATCGCCGCCAGCCGCGCCAGCTCCTCGTCTAAGCGGCCGCGCTCGC
>JALVWZ010000054.1 GCA_027023115.1 Thermaceae bacterium | reverse complement strand
GATAAGAAGTCTTGTTTTCCCCAAGGCTCCGGAAGGTCCAGCTCGCGCCGTCGGCCGAGGTGAAGATCGCCCCGTCCGCGCCCACCGCTACGTAGACGCCGTTGCCGTAAGCGACGTCAAAGAGCTCGGCCGAGAGGACCGTCCACACGTCCCCCGCTTGAGGGGGAGGCGCTTCGACGTTGACCGCGAGCGAGGCCTCGGCAGCGAGAGAACCGCTCGTACCTACCACCTTAAGCTGATAGGACTGCACTTCGACCGAGGAAGCCACCGCAATCGTGAGGGTCTGGGTCTTGGCGCCGCCGCTCACGGTGACCGATGTGGGGCTCAGGGTGAAGCCGGCAGCCGCCGAGCCGTCCTGCTTCTCGAGCGCTAGCGTGACCGTGCCGCTAAACCCGTTTTGGGGCGTGATCGTGAGCGTGGTGGTGCCGCTCTGGCCCTGGGTGACGGTGAGCTCTGTTGGATCAAGCCCCAGGGTGAAGCTCGGCGGCACCGCCGCCTGCACCTTGACGGTGAGGTTTGCACTCGCCGAGACCTTGCCCGACGTGCCTACAACCTTGAGCTGGTAGGTTCCCGCCGTCACCGAGGAGGCCACCGAAATCGTGAGGGTCTGGGTCTTCGCCCCGCCGCTCACCGCCACCGAGGTGGGGCTCAGGGTGAAGCCCGCGGCCGCCGAGCCGTCCTGCTTCTCGAGCGCTAGCGTGACCGTGCCGCTAAACCCGTTTTGGGGCGTGATCGTGAGCGTGGTGGTGCCGCTCTGGCCCTGGGTGATGGTGAGCTGGCTAGGGTTTAGCCCTACCTTTAACCCCGGTTTACCAGCCGGCGCTCCACCGCACCCCGCCAGCAACAAAACCAAAAGGGCGAAAACTGCTCCTGCCCAAAATGAGAAGGAAGCGCGTTTAATCATTAAAACATCCTCCTAGAGATATCTTGTAACTTTCAGTGTAATGCTTCCTTACCTCCGATAGGCAGGGACTAGCGTCCCCCAGAACCAAAGGAGACTTCCCAAGGTGTCGCTCGCCGGGCCCCCTGGGAAGGAAACTAGCGATTCACGAACCAAGTGCCGCTAACCGCGGCCCTGCCTGCTTCCCGGCGCGGCTCGGGTGAAAATGGAGGTCCGCTCCCATAGGGGGTGACCAACAAGCGGCTTGTGGCGAGCGGCCTATGGAAATACCGCTATACATCGTTTTCACGATCATAATCCGGCCTGCCTACCTTCCAACTCCTCCCCACCTCCTACAACCCAATCACCACCTGCCACGCGCCGCCTCTTCTCGGAGGGACAAGGTGTTTGGCGGTTGCAGCTAACCCCGCGCCGCACAGATCCGCGTGAGCAGGTCGTGCAGCACGTTGCCGGTCAGTCCCCAAACGTCGCGTTCGCGCCAGGGATAGTGCCAGACGCGCCGGCTCAGGCCGGCTACCCGTCGCGGCTCGCTCCAAGCGGGGGCCGCCGCCAGCTCCGCCAGCGGCGCCCAGAGCACCTCGGCCACCTCGGCCGGGTTCGGGCGCAAATGCGGCTTTTCGGCCAGCCAGGCCAGCACCGGGCGAACGTAATAGCCGTAAGGGCTGAGCACCGCCGGTAACCGCCCCAGCGGCTCTGCCAGCCCGGGCTCGAGCGCCACCTCTTCCCAGGCCTCGCGCAAGGCCGCCGCCTCGGGGCTCTCGCCGGCCTCGATGCTGCCGCCGGGAAAGGAGATCTGCCCGGCGTGACTGGGGAGGTTGGAGTTGCGCACGGTCAGCAGTAGCTCTCCGGCGGGGGTAAGCGGCACCAGCACCGCCGCCGGCCTGAAGCCGTCGGGCACCGCCAGTTGCGGCGGATCCTGGCTTACGACTCGCTCGAGCAGACCGCGGAGAGCCTCTCCCTGAGGGCAATCTCCGGGTTTTTCTTCTCCGTCGCGAATAGCTTGACCACCTCCCACAAGGCCTCTTCCAGGTCGCCCGCCGCCAGCGCCTCCGCCGCCCGCCGGCGGCTGCCGGCAAGCTCAAGACGGCGCGCCAGCTCGTAGCCGCGCGCCAGCGCCGGCAGGCTGCGGGGCACCTTTTCGCAGGGGCTTTGCCTGCCGCGCTTTTCTTCTTTTTGCTTCTCCCAGTTGGCCAGCACCTCTTCGGCGGTGTTGAGTTCTTTGTCGCCGAAGACGTGCGGGTGGCGTTCGATTAGTTTTTCGACGATGGCCCGCTCGACGTCGTCGTAGGAAAAGGTTCCCTCTTCCTCGCCGATGACGCTGTGAAAGGCGACCTGCAAGAGAACGTCGCCCAGCTCCTCGACCATCGCGCCGGTGTCGCCCGCGCCAATCGCGTCCACCGCTTCGGCGGCCTCCTCCAGCAGGTAGGGGCGCAGGCTCTGGTGCGTTTGTTTGCGGTCCCAGGGGCAGCCGCCCGGAGCCCGCAGGCGGCGCATGACCTTTAGCAACTCTTCCACGTGCTCAGCTTAACCCCAGGTACGCCAGGTACTGCTGGACCCAGCCGGCTCCCCAAAAGAGCGCCACCCAGCCGCCGATGGCCAGGTAGGGCCCGAAGGGCAGCTTGCGGCGGCGCAGCAAAAGCCCCAGTAGCGCGCCCGCAAAGACGGCCACCACCAACCCGGCCAAAAACGGCCCGAACCCCAGCCAGGCCCCCAGCATGCCGGCCAGCTTGACGTCGCCAAAGCCCATCGCCACCGGTTCGTCGTCCTCTTCGTCTTCTTCTTCGTCCGGCTGCAGGGCCCAGTAGAGCCCGCCGGCCAGCGCCACCGCGCCCGCGGCCAACAGGAGCGACCAAAAACTTTCGGCCACGCCCAGCGGCAACACCCCGTAGCTGCTCGCCACCACCCCCAGCAAAGCGACGCCCAAAGTGAGCGCGTCGGGCAGCGGCAGCGGCTTTCTCAGAACCAGGTTGAGAGCCACTGCCAGCACGGCCGCGGCCACGCCCCAGGACCAGCCGGCCCAGGCGGCCACCGCGGCGGCCAGGTAGACGTGCTCGAGCCCCACCGGGTAACCGGGCTTGCCGCTGGCGCCGCGCCGGAGCACCAGGGTGCCGAACCCGCCAATCAGCGCCAGCAGACCGGCGGCGGCCAGCGCCCCCTGCCAGGAGGCCCGCCACTCCACCGGAAAGCCCCATAACCAGGCGGCCAGCAACCCCAGCGCCAGACCGCCGTAGGTCAGGCTGTCGGGCAGGATGTAGTGGTCGATGTCTATGAAGCTCAGCGCTATCAAGAGCGCCGTGAACGTCCATATGAGCAAAAGACCCACGTCCGGGTTCGGGTGCAGCCAGGCGGCCAGGGCGAAGAGCGTGGCGGTCAGCGCCTCCACCAGCGGGTAGCGGGCGCTGATGGGCGCGCCGCAGTAACGGCAGCGACCGCGGAACACCAACCAACTAACGATCGGCACCATGTCGAGCGCCCCCAGCCGGTGCCCGCAACGGGGGCAGTGGCTGGGCGGGCTGACTATGGACTCGCCCGCCGGCAGACGGTAGATGACCACGTTCAAGAAGGAGCCGATTACGGCTCCGAGAATGAAGGCGAAGAGCACGAGCATGCCTCATTCTAGCCGCGCGCCGGCTCTTACGGCGCAAAAGAAAAGACCCCCGCCGCGGCGGGGGCTTGCTGGCGGGCCCGAGAGGATTCGAACCCCTGACCTGCTGATCCGTAGTCAGCCGCTCTATCCAACTGAGCTACGGGCCCAAGCAAAGGTTAATCTACCCGCGGGACGCGCTTTTGTCAAGGAGCGTCAGAGGAAGGCCGCGGCGACCAGAAACGCGGAAAAGACGACGAAGACCCAGCCCAAATAGCGGTTGTTGCGCTCGTGCGGGTCGCCGCAAGCGCGCTTGATCAGACCGTAACCGAGAGCAAAGACGAACCCCGCTAAGGCAAGCTCGCGCAACGGACGGTAGAACCCCGGCGGCAAGGCCCAGACCACCGCCAGCGCGGCGAGCAGGATGATTGCCGCGTACGCCCAGTCGCCCGCAGCCAAACGGCCGCCCCGGGCCTGTTCCAGGATGGCCACCAGTAGCGTTCCCAGAACCAGGCCGGTGATTATCGCCTCGAGCATGCCTCATTTTACAAGGTGTTCCAGCATTGCTTGCTAGAACCTGGTGCTCCTGAACCGTTGACCGCTTTTATCGGCGACGACTATATCGAAGCGGCGCGAATCGCAAGACACCCTGGAGAGAACGCCCTACGCCCCGCCCAGCCCCGGCTCGCCGCGCACCTTGGCTTTGGGGATCACCTGGGTGGCGCCGCGCTCGTCCGCGGCTTCTTCCTCGTCTTCCAGCTCCTCACCCTGCAGCACGCGCAAGAA
>JALVWZ010000053.1 GCA_027023115.1 Thermaceae bacterium | reverse complement strand
GGCGCTAGAGCCCATCTTGCCGCGCTTCGTCGGCGGTCACCCTATGGCCGGCAGCGAGCAGGCCGGCGTCGAGAACGCCCACGCCGGCCTGCTCGAAAACGCCACCTGGGTGCTCACCCCCACCGAGCGCAGCAATCCGAAAGACATAGAGCTACTGAAGGGGCTGGTTCGCGACCTTGGCGCCTACCCGCTCCTCCTGCCGCCAGACCTGCACGACCGGCTGGTGGCCCGCATTTCCCACCTTCCCTACCTGCTGGCGGTGGCTCTCAACCTGCTGGTGGGTTCCGACCCCGACCGCGATACCCTCATCTACCTGGCCGCCGGCGGGTTTCGCGACCTGACCCGCACCGCCTCCGGCTCACCGGTAATGAGCCGCGACATGGTCGCAACCAACAAGGAGGCGCTGCGCCTGGCGGCCGCCGACCTGCAGGAGTTGCTGAGCGAGCTGGTGCGCAAGCTGGACGACCCCGAGGCCCTGCTGGCCGCCGCCAGCGAAGCCAAGCGGGTGCGCGACAGCCTGCCGGTGGTCAAACGCAGTCTGCTGCCGGTCCAGTACGACCTGGTGGTAGCCGTCGCCGACCGCCCCGGCGAGCTGGCGCGGATTACCAGCGCCCTGGCCGCGGCGAACGTCAACATCAAGGACATCGAGGTGCTCAACGTTCGCGACGAGGGCGGAGCCATTCGCCTCGGCTTCGCCAGCGCCACAGAAAAAGAGGCCGGGCGGGCGGTGCTCGAGGCCGGCGGCTATCGCACCCGCTGAGCGTGAGTTTATACTGAGAACAAAGGAGGAGACGATGTACAAGAAGGTCCTGCTGCCCACAGACGGTTCCCCGTGCAGCCGCCAGGCTCTCCGCGAGGGGCTGGAGCTGGTACGTTCCTGCGGATCCGAGGCGACCATCGTCTACGTCGTCGAAAACCCCCTGCTCACTTTGCCAATGCTCCCCGAGGGAATCCCCTACGAGGCCGACCTCTACGAAGACATGAAGAAAGCCGGCGAAGAAACCTTGGCGGAGGCCCGTAAACTGGCCGCGGAGCTGGGCGTTGACGCCAAGACCTCCCTCCTGGAAGGCCAGCCGGTTCCGGCCATCGTCGACTTGGCCCGCGAGTTCGACCTGGTAGTGATGGGCACCCACGGGCGGGGCGGGCTGGAGAAGCTGCTGCTCGGCTCTGTTACCGACGGCGTACTGCACCGCACCGACAAGGCGGTTCTGGTTATTCACTGCAAGCGCTCCGAAGAATAAACTGCTACTCTGGAGTTGGTGAATAAGAAACTGCTAATCCTGCTGGCCCTGCTATGGAGCGGGGCGCTGGCGAGCAGCTACCTGGTCAGGATCGAAGGAGATATCGACCTGCCGCTGGCCGCTTACGTCGAAAGCTCACTGGCCCGCGCCGAGGCCGCGGGAGCCAGCGGAGTGGTTTTTTGGGTCGACACCCCGGGTGGGCGGATCGACGCGGCCATGCGCATCTCCGACGCCATCCTGGGCACCTCGCTGCCGACATTGGCGGTAGTCAAGAACGCCTTCTCGGCCGGCGCCTTGATTACGCTCTCGGCGCAGCAGGTGGCCATGCTGCCGGGCTCGGAGATTGGAGCGGCGCTGCCCATCAGGGTTTCACCGGTCAGCAAACCAACAGCGGCCCAGCGTAAGTTCATCAGCGCCTTCAAGGCCAAGTTCCGCGCCGTCGCCGAGGCGCGCGGCCGTCCGGTGGAGCTGGCCGAGGCGATGGTAGACCCCGATATCGAGATTCCCGACCTGGTGGCCAAGGGTGAACCGCTTACCCTGACCGCTGCCAAGGCGGTCGAGCTGGGAGTGGCCGACTTCGAATGCGTCTCGCTGCGGGAGGCCCTGGAAAAGGCGGGCTTCGACGAAAACGTGGTTACCCTCGAGGTCCCTACCCGCATCAAGGCGGCCCGGTTGCTGACCAGCACGTACGTTGCCCCCTTGTTGCTAGCTCTGGGTATTTTGGGAATCTTGATCGAGGCCTTTACCCCCGGCTTCGGCTTCCCCGGCGCGCTGGGCCTGCTGCTGCTGGGGCTATACTTTGCCGGCGGGCTGATGGTGGGCATGAGCGGCCTGCTCGAGGTGGGCCTGTTTCTCGCCGGCGTCGGCCTGCTGCTTGCCGAGGCGTTCGTGATCCCGGGCTTCGGGGTGGCCGGCATAAGCGGCTTGCTTGCGCTGGCAGCCTCGATTTACCTGACCTTCGGTGATCAGGCGCTGATGGTGGGCTCCATCGCCATAATCGTCCTGGCCGCCGGTTTGCTGCTGGCGTTGCGTTACCTGCCGCGCACCCGCGTGGCGCACGCGCTGGTGCTCAATCAGGCTATCGACGAACAAGCGCCGCCCCGCGACAGGCTGGCCGCTCTGGCGGGCGCCGTCGGCGTCGCCGCGAGCGACTTGCGGCCGGCGGGGGTGGCGCGATTCGGCGAGCGCAAGGTGGACGTGGTAACCGAGGGCGAGTTCATACCCAAAGGGAGTCGCATCCGGGTGATAGAAGTCGAGGGCGCGCGCGTGGTCGTGCGCCAGGAGGAGGACTGAATGGACACTGGTTTTCTAGTCATCGCTGGGCTGATTTTAGTAGGCTTGATCATTCTCTTTTCGATAGTGCCGATCGGGCTCTGGGTACAGGCCTGGGCCTCGGGAGTGCGGGTGCCGCTGTCGAAGCTCATCGGCATGCGCCTGCGGCGCATTACCCCCTCGCGGATCATCTATCCGCTCATCAACGCCACCAAGGCGGGCATTCCGGTCGAACTCGACAAGCTCGAGTCCCACTACCTGGCCGGCGGCAACGTTGACCGCGTCGTCAACGCCCTCATCGCCGCCCAAAAGGCCGGCATCAACCTGACCTTCGACCGCGCCGCGGCCATTGACCTGGCCGGCCGCGACGTGCTCGAGGCGGTCCAGGTTTCGGTCAACCCCAAGGTGATCCAGACCCCCATGGTGGCCGCGGTCGCCAAGGACGGCATCCAGCTTTTGGCCACCGCCCGCATCACCGTCCGCGCCAACATAGACCGCCTGGTCGGCGGCGCCGGCGAAGAAACCATCATCGCCCGCGTCGGCGAGGGCATCGTCACCACCATCGGCTCGGCGGGGAGCCACAAAGAGGTGCTGGAAAACCCCGACCTGATCTCCAAGACCGTCCTCAGCAAGGGTCTCGACGCCGGCACCGCCTTCGAGATCCTCTCGGTGGACATCGCCGACGTGGACGTGGGCAAGAACATCGGCGCCCAGCTGCAAATCGACCAGGCCGAAGCCGACAAGAAGATCGCCCAGGCCAAGGCCGAGGAGCGGCGGGCGATGGCCGTGGCCGCCGAGCAGGAGATGCGCGCCAAGGTCGAGGAAATGCGCGCCAAGCTGGTCGAGGCGCAGGCGGCCGTGCCGATGGCCCTCGCCGACGCCCTCAGGGAAGGCAACATGGGCGTGATGGACTACTACACCCTCAAGAACATCGAGGCCGACACCGACATGCGCGAGTCGCTCAGCAAGGCCGCGGCCGAGGAGGAGAGCGAGAATAAGTGAAGTTAGACGACGTTTTCGGGATCATCTTTTTACTGCTCTTCATCATCGGGCCGGCGCTCAAGGGGCTTCTCAAACCGCCGGAACCGCTCATCGAGGTCGAGCCGCCTATCGAAGAAGCGCCGCCGCCAAAAGCGGCCCAGCCCGCCGGCGGTAAAACGGAGCCGGTTCCCCCGCCCGCCGCTGCCCAAAATGAACGGAGGCCCCGGCCCCAGCCGGAGCCAAGCCGCCCCGCCGCCGCGCCCGTCGTAGCCGCCCCGGCCGCAAGCGGCGGACCCGCCACGGTCAAGCGGCAACGCCGCCGCAAACTCGCCCTCGGCATGGGACGCCGCAACGTCTTGCGCGGTATGCTCTGGCACGAAGTCCTCAGCGAGCCGGTTTCTCGCAAACTACTAAAACGCCGCCTGGAGAGCGGCAAAAGTAAATAGACGATGGAAAACGCCAACAACAATAACGACGGCGGCCAGACCAGCGCCAGCATCTTCATTCGTTCGCCGGACGAGGCAATGGCCCTCTTCGGCAGCCGCGACCGCTGGCTCAAACTGCTCAGGCAGCGGCTGGGAGCCCAGATAGTCACCCGCGACCAGCAAATAAAGATTAGCGGCGAAGCCGACGAGGTGCGCGTCGCCGAAGCGGTACTACGCGACCTGCTGACCCTCCTCAGGCAGGGGGCCGACCTGGACGAATCGGTGCTCGAGCAAACCCTCTCACTAGCCCAGAAGGGCCGTAAGCTGGCCGAAGAAACCAGCGCCCGCCTGGGCGCCTTC
>JALVWZ010000052.1 GCA_027023115.1 Thermaceae bacterium | reverse complement strand
GGCAGGGGTGATAGGGCGAGGCCACGCCTATCAACCAGCGTTCGCCCTTCGACTCCTTCAGCCACTGCCGCAACGTCAGCGCGCCGGCCTCCGACCAGGGGGCGGCTGCGCCTTCAACTGGGTACGGCAATGCCTCGGCGCCCAGCGAAACGACCAGGTAGTCGTACTCCAGCTCGCCGCGGTCGGTCTCCACACTGTTCTTTTCGGGGTTGATGGCATTCACCTGAGCCTGGACGAACTTGATGCCCTTACGTTGTAAGGAGATCAAAGGCCGCCTTATCTGCTCCAGCTCGCGAAAGCCGAAGCCCACCCAAGGGTAGGCGGCAATGAAGGTGTGCTCGGCGTTCTTGTCGACTACGGCAATCTCGACGCCGTCCCCCAAAATCTCCTTGAGCTTGTTGGCGGTGATTACGCCACCGGAGCCGCCGCCTAGAATCAGTACTTTCTTTTGCATATGTTCCTCCTTCTCGGTTACCTTTCTGCCTCATTGTCAAGGCGGCCCGGCACTCCGACTAGTGTCATATGCCCCTGATACTATTATTATCAAGGGTATATGTCTCCAGGGATAACGACCTGGCTGTTTCGAAGACCCGTTTTCTCATCCTCAGGCAACATCGCCAACGCCAGTGTGTAAACGACTAAACCCGCCGCAGCGTAGCCGCGGCGGGTTGCGCAGAACGTCCGTTCTTACTTTTTAGTTGCCAGCGGGAGCGGGCTTCTGGCAGTTGCAACCACCGTTCTGGCCAGCATGACGACCCTGCTTACCGGTGCCGGCCCCGTTGCCGCGACCATGCGGTGCGCAGTTGGCGGCGTTCTGCTGCTGGTTCTGCTGCTGGTTCTGCTGCTGGTTCCGGTACTGGTGACGTTTGCGGTTCTGCTGCATGTTGCCACCAGCATTCTGCTGGCGGTTTGCACCAGCCTGCCTGCCGTAGCCGGCGTGCTGCAAGGCGTCGCCATAGCCGGCCTTCTGCAGCAACGCGCCCAGGCCCAGGTAGTGGCCGTCAACCATCAATGCCGGGCGGCCCTGCGGGTTGGTAGCCACGGGAGCTTCGATGACCTCACCGTCCGCGGTGGTAATGACCACCTTGGCGGCCTCGGCCAGCAGCGCCGGGGTGGGAGCGGTGGATTCGTCGCTGCTCCAAATGACGTTGCCGTCTACGCCCACGAAAGCAACGGTGGCGCCGCTCTTGACCGCCATGACGATCTGCTTGGGCGTCATGGTCTGGGTGGCGTTTTGGGCGTAGGCGTTCTGACCAAGAGCCAGAACTCCCAGCAGCATTCCGAAAGCCAAGAAACCGGTTACTTTTTGTATCGTCTTCTTCATCATCGTCCTTACCTCCACGGCAGACATTGTGGCCGGAGCAGATTAACGAGGGGTAAACAGTCCCGGTCGAAAGGTATATAGTACTTACGGTATCCTGCGAGGATGCCTGGAGCCGCCATGAACTTACTGCACCACGTTGCTCGCTACGCCGTAAATCAAAAGATGGGCCGCTCCCTGAAGTGGGAGGAGCCAAGCGAGATATCCCCCAGACAGCGACCGGGCAAGTCGTTCCTTTACATCCACGTTCCCTTTTGCGAGCACATCTGCCCTTTCTGCATGTTCAACGCCCACAAGCTGAACCGCGAGAGCAGCCAGGTGGCCGACTACTTTGACGCTCTCAAGAAAGAGCTCCTGATGTACAAGCAGGCCGGCTTCGACTTTGGGGCGGCCTACGTGGGCGGGGGCACGCCGGCGCTGGTTCATGAGGAGCTGGCCGAGTTTCTCGAGTTCACCCGGAAGCAATTCGACTTGGCCGAGATCTCGGTCGAGGCCAACCCGCACGTATCCGACGCCGCCGTCGATTCCTTCTTGGCGGTGGGGGTGGACCGCTTCTCGATAGGTGTGCAGAGCTTCGACGACGGCATGCTCAAAAAGCTGGGGCGCGAAGGCTACGGCAGCGGCGAGCAGATTCGCGAGCGGATCAACCAGCTGCTCGGCAAGTTCCGCATCCTCAACATCGACTTCATCTTCAACGTTCCCGATCACGATCCCGAAATCCTGGCCCGCGACCTGGACATAGCCGTTGCCGACAAGGTGGACCAGCTAACCACCTACCCGCTCATGGAAGCGCAGCAAAACCGCAGCTACGTCAGCCGTCAGGGGCAAATAAGCTACGACCTGGAGGCCAAGCTCTACAAGCAGGTGATCCTGCCCAAGCTGCGCGAGCACTACACGCCGGTCAGCTCCTGGTGCTTCTCCCGCAAGGACAAGCCCGAGATAGACATGCTCGACGAGTACGTAGTGGACTACTTCGACTACGTCGGCATCGGCACCGGCTCGATGAGCCTGCACGACTCGCGGGTTCAGGTGAACGCCTACACCCTGCCCCTCTACGAGCGGATGGTCACCAGCGGCAAGCTGCCGCTGGTGCTGCAAACCTACGAGCTGCCGCGCCGCGACTACATGCTCTACTACCTGATGATGGCCCTCTTCGGCCGCCGCCTCAGCTTCAAACGCTTCGAAGAGGTGTTCGGCGTGCCCTTCAAGCGCGCCATGTGGCTGGAGTGGCTGGGCCTCAAGGCGCTCGACCTGGTCTACGAAAAAGACGGCTACGTCTACACCAACGAGCGTGGGATGTACGTTTTCTTGATGATCCTGCGCGAGTTCTTCACCCACGTCAACCGCTTCCGCAGCCTGGCCAAGCTGGCCTCGCACAAACTCGAAGAGGCCCAGGTTGCCGCCAAACTAACCTTCGAGCCACTAGCCAGCGGCGACTAGAGAGCCCGCAGGTCTTCGAAGAGTAACCAGCCGACCCCCGGCGGGCTGGCCTCGAGCAGCGGCTCGAGCGCGGCCCGAGCCTCCTCTACCCAGCCGTGCAGGCCGTTCGGATCGCGCTCGGTCAACACCAGCAGCGTCAGCTGATAGAAGCGCTGGCTGGCGCTGGGAGTGCCGTCGTCAAAGAACGCGAACGGGGGTTCAATCTCGTCGAGCAGCAACACCGCCCGGCCCTCCGTCAGGTCAACGCCGGCCGGCAGCGCCCGCTCCGGGTTCCAGTCGCGCTCGCGGGGCAACCAGAGGTATCCCTGCAGCAGCCTTACCGCCTGCTCGCTCAAGGCCTGCTGGGGCCGACGGGCAGGTGGATGCCGCGGGCGGTCAGGTCGGCGGCAAAGGGGGGCGTGTCGGTGAAGTGGTGGGTGTCCAGGCCAAGCTCGTCGGCGGCGGCCACGTTGTCGGGATGATCGTCAACGAAGAGTACCTCGGAGGCCGGCAGACCCAGGCGCTCCAGGGCGATCTCGAAAGCGCGCGGATCGGGTTTCTTCACGCCCTCTTCGTTGGAAAAGAAGACTGCGTCGAAACGGTCGAAGCCCTCGCCGGCACGCAGGTAGTCGGAGATTACCGGGTAGTTGTTGGAAAGCAGGCCAACCCGCACCTCGCCGGGGATGGCCACCAGCAGGCGGTACATCTCGGACCGCGGCGCCACCGAGGCCAAGAATAGGGCTTCGAAATCGGCATAGGGCGCTTCTACCCCCAAAGCGGCCGCAAAGTACTCCCAAAAACGAGCCAGGCTCCACTCTCCCAGCTCCAGCCGCTGGACCTCGGCAAAGTAGGCCCGCGCCACCTCTTCTTCGTCCAGGTCGAAGCGGCGGGCCGTGTTCCTGACAACGCGTCCGTCAAAGGTGCCCACCGTGAAGACCCCGCCCCAGTCGAAGAGAATGCCGCTCGGTTTCATAATCTCGAGCATAACAAACAGCGGGACTTCTTGTCTGCCCGCCCGGCCCGTAGCCCAAAGACCTTACCGGATACCTTGACGGCACGCCGGCCCGCAGAATAGCCACCCGTGATAAACCATGGCTAAAATGGCAGTTCGGGCTCAGACCTATAAGCAAACGCGCTCAGAAAGGGAGGCTGCGGCTGCGGTAAACTGGTGAGGATGAAACGCTTAATCTTGCCGGCGCTGTTGCTACTCATCGGCGCCTGCGCGCCGCAGCAAACCACCCCGGAGGACCTAAAGCCGACCCTCCCGCGGGTGGAGGGGCCGGTGAGCTTCTACCCGCACAGCATCGGCATTTACTGGATATATCTCCCTCAGGGCGACCCGCCCGACTATCCCAAGTACCGCCTGAGCGTGCTCGGGCCCGGCCAATGGGACAAGCAAGTGACTACCAAAGAGCGCTTCTCCGGGCGCGGCCAGGAGCGGATCTACTTCCGCCGCTACAGCGACGCCGGCGTGGAGCTGCTCGGCTTCAAGGAGCAGATAACCCTCACCAAGGTCAGTTTCGACCCGCCCGTGCTCGAGTACC
>JALVWZ010000051.1 GCA_027023115.1 Thermaceae bacterium | reverse complement strand
GGCTGTCGCCCTCGAGTTTGCCCGTGAGCCAGAAGAACACCCGTTCGGCGATGTTCTCCAGGTGGTCGCCCAAGCGCTCGTAGCTGCGGGCGACGCGCATCAGGGTGAGCGCCTTGGAGATGGTCCGCGGGTCTTCCATCATGTAGGTCAGCAGCTCGCGGACTATCTGCTCGTAGAGGTCGTCCACGTCGTCGTCGATCTTGAGGACGCGCTCGGCGGCGTGCAGGTCGCGCTCGGCGATGGCCTTGGCCAGTTCGTCGAGCATCCGCCCCAAGCGCTCGGCCATCTCGCCGAGGACGATGTTCTTCGGCAACGTGGCCGGCGTAGTCGCCGGCGCGCTCGAGATCGGTCAGCGCCTTGAGGACGGTGGCCAGAAAGCGCAGGTCGCCAGCCACCGGCTGATGGCGGGCGATCGCCGCCAGTACCTCGTTCTCGATGGTCAGCTCCATCGCGTCCACCTGTTCGTCCAGTTCGATGGCCGCTCGAGCCTTGGCCACGTCCTGTTCCACCAAACCGGAGCTGGCCAGCTCCAGCTCCTCGCGCACCAGGCTTACCATCTGCAGGAAGTTCTCGGTAATCTTGGTCAGGTCCCTCTGCAGCGCTTCACGCATCTTTCGCCTCCTCCTCTGCTACCGGTAGCGTAACGGCAAACTCATTCTCGCCCCCCACGCGGGCCGCCCGGGCTTCGCCGCCCCAGGAACGGGCAATGCGCCGCACCAGCGCCAGACCCAGGCCGCTACCGCGCACCCCGGCGGCGTGGACGCCGCGCCTTCCGGGTTCGAAGAGCGAGTCGTAATCGGCGAGCTCGGGACCGGCGTCGCTAACCGCCAGCAAACCATGGCCCGGACCCAGCCGCCGCGTGCGCACGCGCACCGGCGGCCTGCCGTAGCGAAGGGCGTTGTCCAGCAGGTTGACCAGCACCTGATATAGCTGATCACGGTCAACCAGCACCTCGTGTTTTACCAGCCACTCGACCTCGTCAGCCTGCGATAGTAGCCGCGCCAACCGCGGCCGCAGCTCCAGTGGCGACCATGCTGATGGTTGTCGCTGCCCCTGGCCGCTGGCCAGCCGCAGCAGCCGCTCGGCCTCTTCCCGCATCAGCGCTAGCGCCTCCCGCCTTTCCGCGGCCGGCGGGTCTTGCTGCAAGAACTCCACCAAGCCCGCCAAGCCCGCCGCCGGCGTGCGAAACTCGTGGGCCAGCAGGCGGCGTTCGTCGGCCAGCTCTTCGCGCTCCCGTTCCAAGGCGCTGACGTCGCTGATGAACATTGCTCCACCCCTCACGCGCACCCTTATACGCCGCCCGAACGCGCCAACCACCTCTTCCCCGCCGCGGCGGGCCAGCTCCAGCAGGCGGCGATGCCGCAGCACGAACGCCAACGGCTGTCCGGCGGCCCGCTCGGGCGCTACCCCCAACATCTGCGCCGCCGCCGGGTTGAGATAGAAGAGGCGGTCGCCTTCGAAGAGGAGCAGGCCCTCCTCGGCGATCTCCCAGGCTTCCCGCCAGCGGTTCACGACGCCTCCACGAAACGGTAGCCCTTGCCGCGCACGGTCTCGATCCAGCCTGCGCCCAGCTTTTCACGCAGCTGCGCCACGTGCTGGTCCACCGTGCGCAGGGTGCCGAAAAAGTCGGCCCCCCAAACGCCTTCGATCAGTTTCTCGCGCGAGAAGACGCGCCCGGGTTCGGCGGCCATGTACAAAAGCAGGTCGAACTCGCGGCGGGTGAGCTGCAACGGCTGACCCGCCAGCCGCACCTCGAAGCGCTCCGGGTCGATGCTGAGCGCGCCGCGGGTAACCGGCCCGCGCACGGGCGCACGCCTGAGCAGAGCCACCAGTCGCGCCGCCAGCTCGGCCATCGAGAAGGGCTTGGTCAGGTAGTCGTCGGCCCCGCTCAAGAGCCCCTGCACCCGGTCGGCCTCGGCGGCGCGGGCGGTGAGCATGATTACCGGTAGTTTTTCGTAGCAAGGCAGCCGCCGGAGGCGCGCCAGGAAGGCCAGGCCGTCTTCGTCGGGGAGCATCCAGTCGAGCACCAAAGCGTCGGCTTGGTCCAATAGCTCCCAGCCGGCATTTGCCGAAGCCGCGACCAGCACCGAAAAACCCTCGCGCTCCAGACCCCGCTCGAGCAAAAAGCGCAGGCTCGGCTCGTCTTCGACCACCAGCACCCGGGCCATACTATTTTCAAGTTTACCCGCGCTCCGTCAGCTTTCCGTCAGCACCGTCGGGACGTTCGCCAGCGGGCCTGCAGACGTATTCTGAGGTATGAAACTGACCACTTGGGGAGCCTGCGGCACCGTAACCGGTAGCTGCCACCTGCTGGAAGAACAGGGGTTCAAGCTGTTGCTCGACTGCGGCGCGTATCAGGGCGAGGCCGACGAAAACAATTCGGCCCCCTTTCCGTTCGACCCGCGCCAGATAGACGCGCTGGTGCTGAGTCACGCCCACCTCGATCACGTCGGGCGCATTCCCCGCCTCTACCACGAGGGCTACGGCGGCCGCGTCTACGCCACCGCGCCTACTCTGAAGCTGATCGAGCCGATTCTCGAAGACGCCCTGAAGCTGCAGAAAGAAGACATCAAGCGGGCGCGCCGTAAGAAACTGCCGGTGCCGGAGTTGCTGTGGGACGAAAGCGACATTCGCACCCTGATCGAGCGCAGCAAGCCCCTTCCCTACTACTCCTCGCGCAAGATCGGGCCGTTCCGGGTCGTTCTCAAAAACGCCGGTCACCTCCCCGGCAGCGCCTTCGTGGAGGTGCACGCCGGCGGCAAGACGCTGGTCTTTTCGGGCGACCTCGGCAACCGCCGCAAAGAGACCCTGCCCGACCCCGACTACCCGCCGGTGGCCGACCTGACCCTCTCCGAGTCCACCTACGGCGACCGGCCACACCGCCCCTTCCAGGAAACGCTGGTCGAGTTCGCCGAGGTGCTGGGAGAAACCCTGGACGCCGGCGGCAAGGTGGTGATCCCTTCGTTCGCGCTCGAGCGCGCCCAGGAAATCCTCTTCTACATCCGCCGCTTCGAGGCCGAGGGGCATATACCGGTGGTCCCGGTCTTCGTGGACTCGCCCCTCACCACCCGCGTCAGCGAGATATACGGCCGCATTCAAGACGCCTTCAGCCCGCTGGTGCAGTCTTTCTACCGCCGCGGGATAGACCCCTTCGCCCCGCAAAAGCTGCGTTACACCCATAGCGTTGACGAATCGAAGCGCCTCAACTTCCTGGAGGGGCCGGCAATCATCATTGCCGGTAGCGGTATGCTCTCGGGCGGGCGCATTTTGCACCACCTGCGCCACCACCTGCCGGAGCCGAAGAGCGCCGTCGTCTTCGTGGGCTACCAGCCGCGCGGCGGCCTCGGCCACAAGCTGATCAGCGGCGAAAAGGAAGTGCGCATCATGGGCCACGAAGTACCAGTGCGAGCCCACGTTTATTCGTTGGGCGGTTTTTCCGGCCACGCCGGCCGCGACGAACTGCTCGACTGGCTGGTCGCCGAAAAACGCATCGTACTGGTTCACGGCGAGGACGCCGCCCGCCAGAGCCTGGCCCGCCGCCTGCGAGGCTCAGGGGCCAAGGTGACCATCGCCCGCCTGGGGCAGAGCTTCGAGGTTTAGTTGTAGAGCTAGAACACATTGTTCACGCCTCCGTCGTCGCCCCGAGTATCTTCCCTCGTCACCCCAGCTTTCGCTGGGTCCGGGACCAATCCAGGAGTCGGCATGGAAGCACTGCACCGGCTTTTGGCCATCTTCCCCGTAGGGGCGGACCCGCGGGTCCGCCTTGCGGGTATGAGGTACGTAGTACGTGGTGCGTGGTGGTGACGGGATGGTCCGGAGCGCGTAACTCGTGACCGACGTGACGGCAGCGATAGAGTCTTGGCGGTTCGTGCAGCATGGCCCCGGATCTCGGCCGACGTGTCCGGCCTCGTCCGGGGAATCGGGAAAAGCAGCAAGTGGCCCGTGGCTTTTGGCCTGCAGTTGTGGCTCGTGGCGCATTTTATCTCGTCGTAGGGGCGGACCCGTGTGTCCGCCCTAACCGCGCAGGGAAGCAAGCGGGTCCGTAGCTTTTAGTTTGTAGTTAACAGAATCGCCACGGCTCGCAGTTTTCAGCAAAGCTCCCTCCCCTTCGGGGAGGGCTGGGTGGGGGTTTTTTGGAACCGGCAAGTGGCTTGTGGCTCGTGGCTTGTGGAAACACTGCGGTGAACAACACGCATAACGCATTCGATTCAAACTAACTACCACGAACTACGCACTGCGTACCACGAACCGTTTTCCCCCACTGTTATGTCCGCCTATAAGTTTACAC